>JAKSQR010000022.1 GCA_024404065.1 Clostridia bacterium
CTTATCCGAATACGCCGATGGAGTTAAGCAGAAGGATTACAAGAAGAACGGGAGCAATTACTTTAATCATTGCGATATAAAGTGCTTTTCTGCCGAACTTTTCGCCATTGCGTGTAACCTCGTCAATAATTGTTTTAGGCTTAGCAACCCAACCAATAAGAATACAGGTAAGTATTGCTGCTATTGGCATAAGAACATTGTTTGAGGCAAAGTCAAGAATATCAAGAATCTGACCTGCCTTAACGGTGGAGAAGGTTGCCTCAAAGTAAAGCTTGTTGTAACCAAGACAAACTATTACAGCAACTATAAGACCATAAATTGAAGCAATTACAGTACTCTTCTTTCTTGAAAGGCCAAATTTATCCATAATGCTTGAAACCATTGCTTCAAGAATTGAAACGGATGATGTAATAGCTGCAAAAAGAACAAGAAGGAAGAAGGCAATACCTATAAATCTGCCTGCTTTGCCCATCTCGTTAAAGATTTTTGGCAGTGATACAAAAATAAGTCCGGGGCCTGCTGACATGCCTTCTTTGCCGCTGAAAGCGAAAACTGCGGGTACAACCATAAGACCTGCAAGGAAAGCAACTACGGTATCAAAAATTTCAATCTGATTGATTGAATTCATAAGGTTTACTTCTTTTTTAACATAAGAGCCATAAGCAACCATAATGCCCATTGAAACACTTATGGAGAAGAAAAGCTGACCCATAGCAGCAAGTATAACATTAAGAAGCTTTGTAAATGTAAGCCCTTTGAAATCAGGCACTACATAGATTTTAAGGCCCTGAAGAGCAGTGCCCTGTGGTCCTTTAATTGTAAGTGAATAGATTGAAATGCCTATAACCATTATAAGCAGTGCAGGCATAAGCACCTTGCTGTATCTCTCAATGCCGCCCTCAACACCAAGGTAAACTATGATAGCTGTGGCAAGTAAAAATACAAGCATAAATATAATAGGTGCCCACTGTGATGTAATGAAGCCTGTGAAATAGCCATCCGCAACGGTGTCGGCATCCCTACCACTGATGAATGTAACAAAATACTTTGTAACCCAACCACCAATTACACAGTAGTAGGGCAAAATAATGGAAGGAATAATAAAAGCTATAACGCCAAGAGGCTTCCATTTTTTATTGATTACGCCGTAAGCTGTAAGGGGACCCTGCTGTGTTTTACGGCCTAATGCTACCTCTGTTGTAAGCAGTGTAAAACCAAAGGTAAGGGCTAATATTACATAGCAAAGAAGGAATAAGCCTCCCCCATTCTCTGCTGCAAGGTAAGGGAAACGCCATATATTGCCAAGACCTACTGCGCTACCTGCGGCAGCAAGCACAAAGCCAAGCTTACCTGAAAAACTGCTTCGTTCTTTTTCCATAAAAACTCTCCTCAATATAAAACAAATGTAACAATGTAACAAATGTCACACTGTTATAACACAATGCTAATTGTAACATAGCCACCGTAAAAAGTCATTAGACAATTACAGTGGCTTTGTATGTAATAAAAATTATGTTTTATTGTTCATTTTGCACAATACTTACTTGATTATTCAATAGTAAGTAAATCTGCAAAACCTGTAATGTCAAATACTTCCATAATATCTTCGCCTACATTTTTAAGCACCATTTTGCCCTGATTATTCATAAGCTTCTGAGCCTTAAGAAGCACACGAAGACCTGCAGACGAAATATACTCAACCCCTGCAAAATCAAGGATAAGAGATGTGCAATCACCTATTGCATCAATCTCTGCTTCAAGCTGAGGTGCAGTAGTTGTATCAATTCTGCCCTCAATAGCAAGTGTTGTTTCGTTACCGTTTATTGTTTTATTTATTGTCATAACTCTATCTCCTTACATAGCAATGGAATCAGTTTTTTCTACGGCATCAATAAGCATCTGAGTGCAGGCTTCAATAAGCTTTTTGCCCATTTCGGTATCTGCCTCACGCTTGAGTGTACGCCTTAAAAGTCTGGTGCAGCCTACAACCTTAGCCTTGTTTTTGATTGCCTCTATTTCTGCCTTATCATCTGTGCCAAAATATTTGCTGATACTCATATTATATATTTCGCCTGCAGTTTCATAGGGAAGCTTAAGGAAACGCTCAACTGATGTATGGTCAACCATTGAGAAGCCTTCATAGGCAAGGAATATTGATGCCCACTCAAAAACAGGGTTACCATGTGAAAGTGTATCCATATCTATAAGCAGCACTTCACCATTCTGCATTTCTACATTGTTGGTGTGATAGTCGCCGTGTATCATATTGTTGCTTTCAGGCACAGCCTCAATAAGAGAAATAAGCTTTGCGTAGGTTGCCTCGGGAATGTGACCCTCAAGGTATTTTGCCCAATTAAGTGCAGTTGCCTTCATATCGGGCATATCGTCAGGATTAACCTCAGTTGAATGAATCTGCTTAAGTAAATCCATAAACATTGTTACATATTTCTCTGTATTTTCGGGCTCTGCCTTGATGAGCTTTGAGAATGACTTTGCCTTGAGAAGCTCAAATACAGATGCGTACTTATCCCCTACCTTAACTACATCAAAGGGTATTGCTGTGGGAATGCCTAAGATAAGTGCCTTGCGGGCAAGCTCACGCTCACGGTGAATATCATTAAGAGCATCAGAGTTGCGGTAAACCTTGATAACTATTTCATCACTGTAACGGTAAACAACACCGTTTGAGCCTTCGCCTAAGATTTCGCAGCCATCTACATTAAACTTCCTGTAAGCTTTTTCGATGGTAATCATCTCAGTAAAGCCTGTCATATCAAATACATCGTAAACTTCTGCATTTGCGTTTATAATTTTAAGTGTGGGGTTATCCTTACGAAGTCTTAATATAATTCTTAAGCCTGCGCTGGAAATATACTCAAGATTTTCTACATCAAGCACAAGGCTCTCATATTCGTTACCTTCAACCTCTGCCTTTACAAGTGCCTCTGCATCAGCAGCATTTGTTGAATCAATTCTGCCTGCAATGGCTATTGTAAGCACATTACCATCAAGCACGGATTTAACTGTTGCCATGATTTTGCTCCTTTATATTTTCTTAGTAAGTTTAAGTACATTTTTGCCATCCTCATATTTATAGTCAACGTTATCCATAATTTTCTTAACCATAAATACGCCAAGACCGCCAATTTCTCTCTCCTCTGCGGAAAGGGTGATATCCGGGTCTTCCTTCTCAAGAGGATTGTAGGGTGAACCGTCATCTGTAAATGTTAAGTAGATGTTATCATCATCACGGTTATATTTAACACTTGCCCAGCCTGCCTTGCTGTAGTAGGCAATGTTGGAGTAAATCTCATCTATAACCACATTTACCTTATTGATGGTCCTCTGGTCAACTCTTGACCTGCCCATCCATTTTTCAACAAATTCAGTAACTCTTGGAATGCTTGAGGTATCGGGAATAACAACGATTTCTTCAGTAGTTTTAATCTCATATAAATCAAACTGAAGCATGGTGATATCATCAAACTGGTCTGCCTCGCCTGTAAAGTCCATAACAGACTGCAGCACTGCCTTGCAGCTTTCCTCAGGTGTTTTATAATCCTGAGAATTTAAGAGGTCAACAAGCCTGTCCTCACCATAAAGCTGAGTTTCTGAGTTGGTTGCCTCAGTAACGCCATCGGTGTAAAGGTAAAGCTTATCACCGGGCCAGAGGTCAACCTCATTTGCCCTGTAAACTACACCCTCCATACCTGCAAGCACAAGACCGCTTCTGCCTTTAAGATACTCAAACTTGCCCTTGCCACGCTTAAGAAGAGGTGGGTTGTGACCTGCATTTGCGTAGGTCAGCTTACCGGTAGTTAAATCTATAAAACCAAGCCATGTGGTAACAAACATACCTGCTTCGTTGGTTTCGCAAAGCTTTTCGTTAGCCTGAGTTAAAACCTCCTGCACAGGTAAGCCTGTTTCGGCTAAATTTTTAATCATGGTTTTTGCAGTCATCATAAACATGGCGGCAGGTATGCCCTTGCCTGAAACATCCGCCATAAGCACTGCAATAGTATTTTTGCCTACAAAGTAGAAATCATAGAAGTCACCGCCAACCTCTTTGGCAGTATTCATAGAGGCATAAATATCAAACTCACGCCTGTTAGGGTAAGCGGGAAATACACTGGGAAGGGCGGAGTGCTGAATATTCTTTGCAAATTTCAGCTCCTCATCCATTCGCTTCTCTGCCTGAGAGATGTAATCTTTAAGGGTATCAACCGTGGAGTTAATATCATCTGAAAGGGAAGCAAACTCCTCATTATCCCTTACATTTACTTTGGTATCAAGGTTACCACCTGTAATCTGAGAAAGAGAATTGTTGATTTCGTGGATATTATCAATAATTATCTTTTTGATGAGTATGTAGATAAGTACAAACAGTGTAACAAATACTACAACCTGCATAAATATGCCGATGTAGATTGAAACATTACGGCTGAAATGTGCCTCATTTACTGAAATGCAGCCTGCAATGATATAGCCCTCACAGAAATTGTGCATGCAGTAAAGCTTGCCTTCTTCATTCTCAGCATTAAGTACTGTAAGTGCTTTGCTGGATTTAAGCGTATCAATAAAGCCTGCTGCCTTTTCGCTTGTAACGGTGCCTTCAGGGGCGGATATTACCTCACCTGTACGCTGGTCAAGAATAAAAATGTAGCCTGTATCACCTATGTGCCTGTTATTGGCTGCAAGCCTTACCTCCTGCTCAATAGATGTTTTGAAATGGTCAAAATCGTAGCCTACCTGAACGAAGCCATTGGGGAGCTTAACGCCTGCATACTTACGCTCTATGGTTTTGTCATAATCAAGAGGACCATACTGCTGAACAATTTCTTCATCATCTTTAAGAAGCGCTGTAAATTCGGCAGACTGACCGTCCTTCTGGCTGGTAAAATCAAAATCATCAAACTCTGCATAAGAGCTGACAGTTATAATTCCGTTTTCGTCAACTATGTTGATATCGGTAACATTATATTTTTCAAGCATGTCAGTAAGCTGTGCTCTTATCTGCTCTTTATCTGATGGTGTTACCTTGTATAACTCATCCTTAATTACGTCATCTCTTATATTTCTTGTAATCTGCAGTAAGTTATGGTCTGATGCTTCAAGAACATCCTTCTCAACATCTGTAACATTTTTTCTGAGTGTTTCTTCCACATCAGTTTTACTTATGCTGTTCTGAAGCACAAAGGTAAATGCGCTTGTTGCTATATAAGCTATAATCACGCATATAAGAAGGGAAACTGAGAAGGTTTGTGTAATCTGTTTTTTACCAAGCTTTTTACGGTTAATCTCACCTGCAAGGGCTGAAACTACTATGCAGGAAAGCATTACTGAAAGGCCATTTGCACTTATCATAGGCACTGCGCATATTCTTACAACCTCAAAAGCATTTTGCATATCATTTATATGAGTTGTGAATACAAGCAGCATGTGAGCTACTTCAACTGAAGCACCTATAAATAAGCCATAAAACCAGCCTGGTTTTTTCTTATCAAACATATACTTATGGCATGCTGCACCTGCAAGGCCTGCAATAATTGTACCAAGACTGCAGGCAAGCTGTGTATAGCTGCCAACACCCCAATACACGCTGAACCATCGGTATATGCCACCAATTACACCTGCTATAACGCCTGCAGGCGCACCAAATAAAAGACCTGCTGCAAGCGGTGAAGCACCTCTTACATTAAGCACAAAGCCTTCATAAGGTATGCCAAACTGAGTAGCAAGGCAGGCAGAAATGCCAAAAACCACACCAATTATAATCTGCTTTTTAGCATAAGAAAAATCTTTGAATTTTGAATCCTTTGTTAAAAGATAAATTACTGCTGCTATAGCCACAGGAAACAGAGCAGAAGTAACTAACCTGAATATAGTCATACAATCACCCTTTGCAATAAAATGGGCATAATTTCACAAATTTTATTATAATAATATATATCTTTAATGTCAACAAAATAAATGCTCCGCCCATAAAATGAGCGGAGCAGATTTTAATATGTAAGTGTTTCAACAGGTTGCTTATTCAGCTTGCTCTTAAACCACCATATAATGCGTGCAAAAATATTTGTGCTTACTTTTATTTCAACTGTCTTTTCCTGATTTTCTGTGCTTACAACATTGCCGTTTGCATCTATTATTTTACAGGTGTAGGTTTTACTTTTTGTAAGCATTTCGGTAACATAGCGGATTGTATCACTGCCGTCTTCACCTACCTGAGCAGAGCCATCATACCATATAATCTTATAACCATCAGGTAAATTTTTAACATTTGCCTCAAGTACAACAATAGTTTTATAGCCTACCTTTTTACCTTTAACCACAGTTATTTCTGCCTTGCTGAGCTGTGTTTTTTCGTAAAGCTCTGAGTTAAAAATCTCACTGCACTTATCGCATACGCCATCACCATTTTCATCAGTATGACCATCTTTTAGCGAGCAATAAGAAATGCCTGTGCCTCTTTCAAAAACTATATCTGATGTGCTGAATTTTCCTGTTTCAGCACTGTAAGATGGAATGTTTACAGGCAACTTGCCATCAGCACCATAAACGCCAAGCAAAACCTCAACCCCTGCAGTCAGGTTAGGTCCGCAGGCTGCTTTACTCTCAGTAATGCCACCTATGAGCGCCTCAGTAGGGTCAACCGCTGAGCCCTTATCGCCATAAACTGCCATTATTGCATCTGCGTAGTCTGCAAATAAAGATACATCATAAGGCTTGTCGGCAGATAAATGAACTGTCTTTTTACCATCTGAATGAGCAGTCTTAAGTAAATTCGCAGGAGCATTATAGAGCCAACTGCCATTTTTTATAGTATTAGCCGATGATATTTCGCTGACTACCACAACTGTATCTGCCCACTCAATCTGAGAGGTTATATCAGGTGTTACATCAGCAGCATCAGCGGATGAATATACTGTAATTTTAACCTGAGCGCCATCAGGAATTATGCCACAGGCTTTTGCTCTGTTCCAGCCCATTGCCATCTGACCGGGCTCGTTACTGTATGGGTTAAGTATAAGCAGCTTGCTATTATCATTAAGTGCAAGGGGCAGGATTTTATTATCGTTTTTTAATACGGTTACGCCCTCTGCTGAAATTCTTCTTTCAGTTTCTCTGTTTTGCTTACTGCCTACAACTGAGAGTGCCTTTTCAAGAGAGTAATCATTTACATCAAAATCAAGAATGCCGTTATTCTCTTTAACGGTAAGGATACGCTTTACTGCGTCGTTAATTCTCTCTGTTTTAATTTCGCCATTTTCAACTGCTTTGCAAAGAGATGAAATGTAGCTATCAAGCGCCTGAATATCACTTGCTTTTACAACGGTAACGGGCATACAAAGCATATCCACGCCTGCATTTATGGCAAGCTTTGAAGCCTGAAGAATATCCCAGTTATTAGCAACGCCTGCCATATTCATGGCATCGGTTACAACAATGCCCTTAAAGCCGAATTTTTCTTTAAGTAAACCAGTAACAATATCATCAGAAAGGGTTGCAGGAAGCATCTCCTCATTACCTGTTTTTTCTGATAATACCTTGTCTTTTTCAACCTGCGGGAAGAGGATATGTGCGGTCATTACCATATCAGCGTTTTTTGATATATTCTGATAGGGCAAAAGCTCATTTTTCATAAGCTCATCAAGGGATTTATCTACTGATGGCAAACCATAATGGCTGTCTGTTTCAGTATCGCCATGACCGGGAAAATGCTTAAGGCAGCCTACAACTCCTTTTGACTTAAGACCTTTAAGCATTTCGTCTGCAAAGGCACTTACCATTGCAGGGTCATCACCAAATGACCTGAGACCAATTACCGAATTATTAGGGTTGCTGTTTACATCAACTACGGGGGCAAGGTTTGTATTTATGCCTAAAGCACTAAGCTCAGAGCCTATAACTGTGCCTGCATCATAGCCGTTATCAGGGTTTCCCGTAGCGGCAAGAGCCATATTGCCGGGCATAGCAGTGCCTGAGCCTAATCTGTAAACCATACCGCCTTCCTGATCCGCTGCAATAAGCATAGGAATACCGCCATTTTCAGTGGTGGCAGACTGAAGATCCATTGTAAGATTGAATGTACCCTCTGTGGTTTTGATATGCTTTGAAAAATAGATAACAGAACCTAAATTATGATTTTTAAGCATTTCTTTTACATCATCGTTAAGGCCTGTATATTCGCCTGTTGTGCCGTAATCTATTTCAATCATCAGCATCTGCTCAATCTTTTGCTGAAGACTCATCTCTGACAGAATTTTATCTGCTCTGCTTTCTGCTGCAAAAGCATTTACAGGGCATATCATTGATATAAGAGCAATAACCATTGATAAGGTTACTGATAACACCTTTTTCATAAAGAACCTCCGATTGAAGATTTTACTAAAGTATTATACCAAATGATACACTCAATGTAAAGAAACTCATTTCTTATTTCCAGTACAGAATAATACTTTTTTATTTGTTGCATTATATACAATTTTACGCTGATATATTCTACTTGTACAAATGTAACATATATTGTAAAATGTCTATGTATAATAAAATTTTAAGGAGCATACTATGGCTGCTAAAGACTTCAGACCCGAGCATATTACTAATCTTAATACCCTTCGCAAAAAGACAATTACAAAAATTGCCCCTCTTACCACCTATGTTGCTACATCAGATGAGCCTGTAGCTATTGAAAAGCGCAATAGCCTCAGCTACAAAAAAATTATGCCTGGCTACCCCTGGGCTAAAAAGGTTTATGACTGTGGCTGGTTTCACTTTGAGGGTGAAATTCCTGATGAGATACCCGGTTGTCACCTTATGCTTAACATAAACATTGGCGGTGAAGGTCTTGCCTACTCAAACGATAACAAGCCATACGAAATGATTTCAATAAAAGCCTCCCCCATTGAGCAATTTTCTCTTGAAAGAGGAAAAAGTATGATTGCCATAAGTGACGCAATCATAAAGAACGGTAAAATTGATTTTTATATGGACGCAGGCTACAATGCTACAATCGGCGTTACACCTGTCGGCATTGGTTTATTTGGCAATGCTGATATAGTAGCTATAAATGATGCTTATTATGATTTCTTCTACGATTATCTGGCTGTGGTTTCTCTTTACACCGCAATGCCGGATAGCGATAAAATTGCCATAGGCTTTGCCCTTGACGAAAGCTACAAGGCTGCAATGAGTGGCGATACACAAAAGGCAAGAGCAACCCTTGGCAAATATATCAATTCAGAGCCTCTTGATTTCAAGCTTTATGCAGTAGGTCACTCTCACCTTGACCTTGCATGGCTCTGGCCTATAAGAGAAACAAAGAGAAAATCTGTACGTACCTTTACAAGGCAGATGAACAATATAGAAAAGTTTGATGACTATATTTACGGTGCGTCACAGCCCTGGCAGTTTGAGTACTTAAAAAATAATCAGCCTGCCGTATATGAGCGTATTAAAAATTATGTAGAGCTTGGCAGAATTGAGCCCCAGGGCGGTATGTATGTTGAAGCAGATACCAACATTTCAGGCGGTGAAGCTTTAATCAGACAATTCTGGTATGGCAAAAAGTTCTTTAAGGATGAATTTGGCAAGGATATGGAAATCTGCTGGCTTCCCGACGTATTCGGCTACAACGGTAACCTGCCACAGATTATGAAAAAATGTCAGATACCCTATTTCTTCACAATTAAGCTCTCCTGGAATGAACATAATAAATTCCCCAACAGGTCATTTAACTGGAGCGGTATTGACGGCTCAGAGGTGCTTGTACACATGGCACCCGATGAAACCTACAACAGCAACTGCTCCCCTGCCAAAACTCAGCACGCTTACGAAAACTACCCTGAAAAGGATGTTTCAAGAGAAGCTCTTTATGTTTACGGCGTAGGTGACGGCGGTGGCGGACCCAGCAATGTACATCTTGAATTTCTTAACAGACAGCACTCCATGTACAAGACCCCTGTTGTTGAAAAGTCATCCGCTATTGATTACTTCAAAATACTTGAAGGCTACAGAGAAAAGCTCCCATCATACAGCGGTGAATTATACCTTGAAAAGCATCAGGGCACCTATACCACACAGGGCAGAAACAAGCGCTATAACAGGCTTTGTGAATACGCCCTTGAGGATATAGAAACTCTCTCATCAATAGCCTACCTTAAAGGCAGAGAGTATAATTCAGAAAAGATAGATAAATGGTGGAAGGAGATACTTCTTTACCAGTTCCACGATATTATACCCGGCTCATCAATAGGCAGAGTATATGATGAATCCACAGCAAGATATGCTCAGATTCTTAAAGAAATAGAAGCAGAGAAAAAAGAGATACTCACTTTCCTTTCAGGTGAAGGCGACAAAGTATTTGCATTTAACCCCACATCATTTGAAAGAGAAGAAATTACAGGCGGCAAGGCTTGTAACGTATCTGCCTTTGCTTCCGCTCCCCTTAAATCTGTAAGCGGTGATATTAAGCTCTCAGCAGGCAGTGATACACTCGCTAATAAATATCTCACAGTTAAATTTAACAGAAGCGGTGAGATTATTTCACTTAAAGATGCAGAGGGCAAGGAATACTCAAAGGAATACCTTAACAGACTTAAGCTGTTTTATGATAAGCCCCTTTTCTTTAACGCATGGGATATAGACTGGAAGTATCACGATAAAAAAGGTCTCACCCTCAAGGCTTATAAGAGCGAAACCTTAGCAGATAAAACTGAGGTTAAACGAATAAACTATTACAGACATGGTCTTTCACACATTACTCAGGAGATTTCTCTTGGTATAAATGATGACTTTGTAAAGATTAAAACCAAGGCTGATTTCCACGAAACCTTCCAGATGCTCAGAGCAGAATTTGTACCCACAGTATTTGCCCCCGAGGTTTCCTGTGATATTCAGTATGGTACAATCAAGCGCACCACAAAGAACCAGACTCTGCTTGAAAAGGCACAGTTTGAGATTTGCGCTCACAAATATATTGATGTATCTGATGATGAATGTGGTTTCTCACTTCTTAATGACTGCAAGTATGGTCACAGAGTAAAAGAGGGTCTTATTTCACTTAACCTTTTAAGGTCACCTAAAATTCCTGACCCTAAAGCTGATATGGGTAAGCACGAATTTACTTATGCAATTTATCCCCATAAAAACGGTCTTTCACTTGATACTCTTAAGAGAGCCTATTCACTTAATAAGCCTCTTTACACCTACAAGGGTGAGCAGGCAATTGAGCCTATCATAAGTGTAGATAACGAAAACATAGTTATTGAGCTTGTTAAGAAGGCATATAACGATAACGCCCTTATTGTAAGAATGTATGAATCACAGGGCATTGAGGAAAGCACAAAGCTTGATATACTCTTTGACCACGGCACAGTTACCGAAACTGATATGCTTGAAAAAGGCGGTAAGAGAGCAAGCCTTAAGGCACTTAAATTCACTCCTTATGAGATAAAAACAATTAAAATCAAGCTTAAAGAAACAGAGGACAGATAAATGGAAAACATAGCTACAGAGCGCCGCTATGTAGGCACTAAAGAAACCATACTTTACGGTGTGGCAAATGGTGGCCAGTGCATAGGCTATAACTTAGTAAGGGCGCAGCTTACCTTCTTCCTTGTAACTGTATGCAGAATCCCTGCAGCAGCAGTTGCAACAATGGTGCTTATAATGGGTACATGGGATACCCTTAACGACCCTCTTATGGGCTCAATAGTTGACCGCACAAGAACAAGATATGGTAAATTAAGACCCTATCTTTTGTTTGTACCCATTCCCCTTTCAGTAGTTACTATACTGCTTTTTTCAGGCGGTGAATTACTTAAGGATGTTAAATCCACAGCAATTAAAATTGCCTTTATGTATATCTCCTATTTCTTGTGGGAATTTTTCTACACAATAGGTGATATCCCCTTCTGGGGCCTTTCAGCAGCAATCTCACCAAGCCCCTCAGACCGCTCAAGAGTAATTACCAGTGCAAGGCTTATTTCAGGTATAATCGGTGGTATTGTAGGCATCGGCATACCTCTTATGATTGACCTTAGCAACAACAATATTGTTAATATTACTCTTTCTCAGGTATTCCTGATTTTTGGCGTGCTTGCAGGCACTTTAGGCACAGGTCTCTTTGCTCTTTCAGGAATCTGCACTAAGGAAAGAGTTGTACAGTCCACTAAAGAAGAGGGATTATTCACAATATTCAAAGCCCTTAAAAATAACAAGCCTCTTCTGCTTATCGTTATAGCAAACACCATTGCAACAGTAGGTGGTATTGGCGGTGTATTTACACAGTATTACTACATTTACTCCTTAGGCTTTGCATCCCTTACAATTGTTGCAGGTATTCCCGGCACAGTAGTTTCATTGCTTGCATTCCTGTTTATACCTAAAATTGAAAAGGTATTCTCATCAAAGCAGGTTGTTATATTTAATGCAGTGCTTAATGCTGTTGTAGGCACACTTGTATTTGTAATAGGCTCAGGCTCATACACAAACCCCAGAGTAATTGTGCCTCTGCTTGCGGTTTCAGGTATTTTCACTTCATTTACAACCAGCCTTAATGCAGTTATACCAACCAAAATGATTGGTGATACTGTTGACTATGTTGAGTGGAAAACAGGCGAAAGAAATGAAGGTATCACATTCTCATTCTTAACCTTTATCTCAAAGCTTACAGGCTCATTCTCAACAGCTATTGCAACCTTTATAATGCCACTTATCGGCCTTCAGAGCATTGACAATGAGTGGCAGCTTGTAGATAGTGGAGTAAATACAAGGTTATGGCTTTGGGCGCTTATCACAATTATTCCCCACACGCTTAACCTGCTTTCACTTATCCCCTATATTTTCTACAAGTTAGATGGTAAAACTCTTGCTAAAATTCAGTATGAAATAAATATACGCAGGCTTGAAAAAACTGCAGCCGTTTCATCAGAAAGCAAAACAGATTAAAGGGTGACAGTATGAAATTTATATCAGGAATTATGAGCATATTTACCGCTTTATCCATTTTTGCAAGTGGTATCGGCGCTCAGATCGATGTACTGATAAAACCAGAAAAATACAATGTAATTACACTTGATACATCTTCACTCCCCTCACCCATAGAAGCACCTGATGTTGATGCTTTCATTCAGCTTAGCGAAGTTAAAATGCACTATCAGGTTTATGGCGAAGGTAAGAAGCCACTTATACTCATACACGGTAACGGCGGCAGCGTAAACTCACTGCACGAGGCTGCAACATACCTTGCAAATGATTATACAGTTTACGTTACAGAATCCAGATGTCATGGTCAAAGCAGTGACCCAGGTGAAATTTCCTACTCCCTTATGGCAAAGGATATAGTTGAGTTTATAAAAGCAATGGAGCTTGAAAAACCATATATTATGGGTCATAGTGACGGCGGTATGATTGCCATTACAATTGCAGCAGAATACCCTGATGTGCCCGGTGCAATAATCAGCTGTGGCTCAAACTCCGACCCTGATATGTTTGTGCCATATTTCCCCTTAGGAGTAAGAATTGAAAATCTTTTCAAGCCGGATAAGCTTAACGATATGATGCTTAACCTGCCTCACTGGGACGAAGAGTATCTTGGCAAAATCACCTGCCCCACTTATGTGGTATGTGGACAATATGATATAATGTGGCTTACAGATACAATGTTTATCCACGAGTCCATAAAGGGCAGCGATATGGCAGTAATTAAAAACGCTAACCACGGCAGTTATATGTCAAAAGACGGCAAACAGGCATATATACTTGCAACACAGTGGTTAAAGGATAAATAATCATAACAAACCAAAAGCACCCGACCAGAAAGTCGGGTGCAATTTTTTATTTTATCTTGCGTTTTCGAGATATTTTTCAAACTCAGGTAACCACCAACGGTAGCCTGCAAGTGTAGGATGTACGCCATCTGCCATATACAGCTTATAATCCTCATGGCTTACTGCATTCATCTCTTCGTTATTCCACAAATCTATAACACCTATATGCCACTTGCCCTCAACCTGATAAAGGGCATTTACCATTGCCTCATAATTTTCGCTGTCATACTTTGTGCCGGTATAAAAAGCCACAGGGCAATTCCATGTTTCATTTGCGTAAGCAATAATATACTCTATGGCACCAATAATTGTGGATGTATCAAAATCATCCTTATTAAAGCTTGTTGAAAGCTCGCCAAGGGGCATATTTTTAGTAGCATCATTTGTGGAAAGCTGACATATAAAGCAATAGGCATTTATATCCTTATCAATTGTTTTAAGCCTTGCCACATAAGATTTATCGCCATTATCCACAAGGGTTGTGCCACTTACTGCCTCTTTAACAGGAATAATACCATCGCAGTGCTCTAAAAGCTCAACAAAGGAATTGCCAAAAGCCGCATAGCCATAAGTAACAGATGAGCCAAGGAAAATAACTGTTTTGCCATTAAGCGAAGTATTACTGTTTACAGGAGCTTTATCCACATAATACTGTGGCATATTGCCCTTGCTTATCATACCCAAAGCTGCCATAGTAATAACACCACCCAGAACACAAAGAGCAAGAAAGCCTGCCACGCACATTTTAATTATCTTTTTTGTTTTTTCACTCATACGCTTTTGTGCATTTTCGTATGTTTCTATCCTTGCCTTTTTACTCATACCAGTCTCCTGAAAAAATATGATACCTGAATGATAATACTATAACTTGCTAATATTTTCAATCAGCTATTGCAAAATTTTTGAATTGAGAATAATATGAATGTAGCAAAATAAAAAAAGGAGTAACTACTATGTGGTGGATATTAGCTCTGCTTTCCGCTGTATTTGCGGCACTTACATCTATACTTGCAAAAATTGGCATAAAAGATGTTGACTCCAACCTTGCTACTGCCATAAGAACAATGGTGGTTGTTGCATTCAGCTGGATAATGGTATTTATTACAAACGCACAAAGCGGCATTGTAAACATAGATAAAAAAAGTTGGATTTTTCTGATACTCTCAGGTATTGCAACAGGTGCAAGCTGGCTTTGCTACTACAAGGCAATTCAGATTGGTGAGGTATCCAAGGTAGTGCCTATAGATAAGCTCAGCGTAATTTTTACAATGGTGCTTGCCTTCGTAATCCTTCACGAAAAATTCAATGCAAAATCCATAATCGGCTGCCTTCTTATAGGCATAGGCACACTTATAATGGTGCTTTAATGAGTGTAACTATATATTTTTGTTTTACTGTTTTTTATTTGAAATATCGTCAGGATATTACCAGCAACATTGACTGGTTTTAACTTTTATATTGACGCATTAACTTAGTTGTGATGTGTTAATTAAAGCAGGGATATAAATACCAGATTTAACTGGTTTCCCTGCTTTTTTTACGCAATATAAATTTATACTTGACTTTTTACAAAAGATATGTATAATAGATTGTGCAATTAGAGATATCGCGGGGTAGAGCAGTTGGTAGCTCGTCGGGCTCATAACCCGGAGGCCGCAGGTTC
>JAKSQR010000023.1 GCA_024404065.1 Clostridia bacterium
AACAACAATTATACAAGGCTTAAAAACTGCAATATTGATACAGGTATGGGCCTTGAAAGACTTGCCTGCATTATGCAGGGCGTAGATAACCTTTTTGAGGTTGATACAGTTCAGAATATCATGAAGCACATCATTGATATTTCAGGTATTAAGTATCACGAGAACGAAAAGAACGATATTTCTCTTCGTGTTATCACAGACCACATCAGATCAACTACATTTATGATTGGTGACGGCGTTATGCCCTCAAACGAAGGCAGAGGCTATGTTCTCAGAAGACTTCTCAGAAGAGCTGCACGTCACGGCAGATTACTCGGTATTGATGGCACTTTCCTTTACAAGGTTGCTGAAACTGTAATTCATGAGAATGCTGATGCTTACCCCAACCTTGTTGAAAAGCACGACCTTATTGTTAAGGTTATCAAGGCAGAGGAGGAAAGCTTTAACAGAACTATTGATACAGGCCTTGTAATGCTTGAGAATATTATTGCAGAGTCAAAGTCAGATGTACTTTCAGGTGCAGATGCATTCAAGCTTCAGGATACCTTCGGCTTCCCCATTGACCTTACTAAGGAGCTTCTTGAGGAAAAGGGTATGTCTGTTGATATTGATGAGTATAACAGACTTTATGCAGAGTCAAGAGCAGCTGCAAGAGCAGCCCGTAAGGATGCAGGCGCAGAGGCATGGAAGGGCGGCAGCGCTTCCCTTAAAGATATTGAAGCTACAGAATTCCTTGGCTATACAGATTACAGCTGTGATGCTACCGTTAAGGCAATTATAGTTGGTGGCGAAAGAGCTGATTTTGCTGGCGCAGATACAAGCGCTGCAATCGTACTTGACCGTACTGTTTTCTATGGTGAAAGTGGTGGTCAGACAGGTGATAAGGGTAAGCTTGATTTTGGTTCAGCAGTATTTGAGGTTGAGAATACAAATAAGACTGCTGACGGCAACTTCCTTCACATTGGTAAAATTATTTCAGGCGAAAGCGTTTCTGTTGGTGATAAGTGTAAGGCAGAAATCTGCGTTAAAAACCGTGAGGCAACTGCACGTAACCATACAGCAGCTCACCTTCTTCAGGCAGCTCTCAGAGAGCTTCTTGGCACTCATGTTGAGCAGGCAGGTCAGCTTGTAAATGCTTCTGCAGTAAGATTTGACTTTACAAACTTTGCTGCTCTTACCCCTGAAGAAATTCAGAAGGTTGAGGACAGAGTAAATGAAGTTATCCTTTCATCAATTGATGTAAATGTAAATGAAATGCCTATTGAAGAGGCTAAGAAGCTTGGCGCAATGGCACTCTTCAGTGAAAAATATGGTGATGTAGTAAGAGTAGTAAAAGCAGGTGATTTCTCAACAGAGCTCTGCGGTGGTACTCACGTAAGCAAC
This sequence comes from Clostridia bacterium, assembly GCA_024404065.1. Taxonomy (GTDB): domain Bacteria; phylum Bacillota; class Clostridia; order Oscillospirales; family Acutalibacteraceae; genus CAG-177. The sequence goes on from JAKSQR010000023.1 coordinate 1,384, forward strand.
ACAGGTAAGATTGGTCTTTTCAAGATTGTTTCAGAATCCTCAGTAGCATCAGGTGTTCGCCGTATTGAAGGCGTTACAGGTACAGGCGTGCTTGATTACATTGCTAAAAACAATGAGCTTATCAGGAATACAGCAGTTGCAATGAAGCTTGCTAACACTGCTGAAATTGATAAGAGAGCAGCTTCTCTTATGAATGACCTTAAAGCAAACGAAAAAGAGATTGAAAAGCTTCGTGGCGAAATTTCAGCTATGAAGGCTGGCGATATGATGGATAACGCTGTTGAGGTTGGTGCTTTCAAGCTTATTACAGCCTCAGTTGAGGGCGTAAATCCTGGTGAGCTTCGTAATATGTGCGATAAGGCTAAGGATGACGATAACCTTGTTATCTTTATCTGCGGCAAAAATGGTGCAAGCGCAAACTTTGCATGTGCATGCGGTAAAGCTGCAGTTGCAGGCGGCGCACACGCTGGTAATATGGTTAAAACTATTGCAGCTATTGCAGGTGGCTCAGGCGGTGGCAGACCTGACAGCGCTATGGCTGGTACTAAGGATGTATCAAAGCTTGACGATGCAATGGCAGCAGTAGCAGATACACTTAAGGCTATGCTTAAATAAGGAGGAGATTAAGATGGATTGTCTTTTCTGTAAGATTATTGCAGGCGAAATTCCTTCATCAAAGGTTTATGAGGACGATATGGTTTATGCTTTTAACGATATTGACCCTCAGGCACCTGTACACATTCTTATTATTCCAAAAGAGCATATTGCTTCCGTTAATGAGGTTAACGAAAGCAACAGCGCAGTAGTAGCACACATCTTTGAGGTTGCAGCAAAGCTTGCAAAGGAAAAAGGCCTTGAGGATGGCTACAGAATAGTAACAAATATTGGTGATGATGCAGGTCAGACTGTTAAGCATCTTCACTTCCACATGATGGGTGGCCGTTCATTCGGCTGGCCCGCAGGCTGATAAGGAGGAAATTATGGATAAGTATTATACCGTTGATATAGCAGGCTTAAAGAGAGACCTGCTCAGATGTCCCCTTAATGAACATCTTGATATAGCTGCATTCATTATGTTTGGTGATGTTGAGCTTACAGTTCACGCAGCTACTGAGCTTATTAAAAGACTTCCTGAGTTTGATTACATTGTTACTCCTGAAGCAAAGAGCATTCCTCTTGCTTATGAAATGTCCCGTCAGAGCGGTAAAAAGTATTTTGTTGCCCGTAAAAAGGCAAAGCTTTATATGAAGTCACCTGTAACTGTTTCAGTTCAGTCTATCACTACAAGCGGTATTCAGACTCTTATACTTGATGGCGTTGATGGCGAGCAGATTAAAGGTAAAAGGGTTGTTGTGCTTGATGATGTAATCAGCACAGGCGAATCTCTCAGAGCCATGGAAGAGCTTCTTGCACAGTTTAACTGCGAGATTGTTGCTGAAGCAGCAGTTCTTGCAGAGGGTGATGCAGCAAAGAGAGATGATATTACATTCCTCGGAACTATTCCTCTTATTGAAAAGTAAGGTTAGATAAGTATGTCACGTCCTTTTGCGGTAACTGGATTAGTCGCATTTTTGGTACTTGCACTACTATATAATGCAACAGGAACATTGGCAGTTATTGGCCTTATGATGTTTACTGTGGCACTCATAATAAGTTTAATTATTAAGCCATTGCGCAGGCAATCGGTTTTTCCGGTTGCCTTTGCGGCGGCTGCCATAGCATGCTTATTACTTGTATGCGTAAACGAATTTTATTACTATCCTCAGCTTCAGCTTGCTGATGATACACATATTGCCACCATCACCATAACATCAGAGATGGAAAAGAAAAACGGCAATTATTACTATGAGGGCAAAACTACCTTAATCGATGGTGAAAAATCCAAAGTTAAGGTAAGGCTTGTATTCAATACGCCACCTGAGGTTAATCCCTATGATAAATTAGAGGGTGAGTTTACCTTTTTTGCCCTTGGCAGCTCCTCTGATGAAGCGGCTGCCAGCTATAAAGCAGAAAATTTGTTCCTCGGTGCCTATGGGGCAGAGAGGAGTTACAATATATTACCGGATAACAGCAGGATAAAGCCTGTGGGCTACTATGTTATAAGCCTTCGGAATGCTGTTAAGGGCTCAATTATGAAAATGCTGCCAAACGATTACGGTGCATTGTGCACTGCACTTGTGCTTGGTGACAGAAGCGCCCTTTCACAAAAGGCTTATTATAACCTGAGAGCCTGTGGTGTTACTCATATTATCTGTGTTTCCGGTCTTCACATTTCAATCTGGTCAGCTGCATTTTTATGGGTTTTAAGAAAAATGAGGCTGAGTGAAAAAATGGCTTGTGGTATCACTATACCCATACTTATTTTACTTATGCTTGCTGCGGGTATGACTTATTCGGTTATCCGCTCCGGCATAATGATGATTATTTACCTTGTCTCAGTTATTGTTTCAAGGCGTCGTGATTCCCTTAATTCTTTGGGAATTGCAATTACAATAATACTCGCTTTTAATCCCTTTGCAGCAGGTGCCACAGGGCTTCAGTTATCGGCACTTTCAACCTTAGGTATCATATTATATTCTGAGTTTTTAAACCCAAAGGTTAATGAATGGTTCAAAAATCACAAGAGTGTAAAATTTACTGAAAAGCCCTTGAAATTACTGATTATTTCTATGGTCGCAGTACTATTTTGTCTGCCTGTTTCATTAAGGATTTTCGGCAATTTCAATATGGCAGTTTTCCCTGCAAATTTACTTATAGTTTCCGCTGCTGAAGGCTGTATGATTACAAGCGTGCTTGGTGTGCTTGCAGGTCTTATTCCTGGCAATTTGTTTAATATTCCTGGCTTTATTGCAGGTTGCCTTGCAAAGTATATCATTAAAATTTCAGCACTTTTATCGGGCTTTGGTCGCCTGAATATTCACATATCAGAGCATGATGCCTACCTTGTTTTGTGCGCAGTTTTTATGTTTTTAGCCCTTACTATGCTTGTGGCTTATACAGGCAAAAAAGTAATGGTGATTTCATCTGTAATGACTGCAGTAGTTGTAATAATTTCTGTTACTTTTTTCAGCATAAGAGACAGCCGTATCACTCACATAAGAGTTGCTGATACAGGTAATGGTCAGGCTGTGCTTGTATCCTATAAAAATGAAAACCTGCTTATAGGCTGCGGAGGAGATAACTATGATGCAGCTTATCAGATAACAGACAGCATTGAAAAAGCAGGTGGAAAGATAAACGCTTTGGTTATACCCAAAAATGACAAAGCCAATACATCATTGCTTTTTGATGTAGCAAAACAGTATGAGCCAAAGGCAATTTACTGCAAAAACGACCTTAACCTGATTGGTCTTAATCAGGATATACAAAAATCAGAGCTTAATGGCTCTATAAATCTTAAATCAATGGCTGTTGAGGCTGATGATAACGGCAATGTTACAGTCACAACAGACGATACAAAGCTTCTTGTGCTTACAAGCGAAAACGCAAGTTATACAAATAATAAAGATTGTCAGATAGTTGTCGGAAATGCTGACTATCCCGCTTATTTTGAGAGTGACAATCTGTGCTTATACATAGTTGAAGCTGACGAAAATAAAGGCTTCGAATTACAGCAGCAGCTTATTTCTCAAGGAGTAAAATGCTCTGCTACTGCTGGTAATGGCAGCATTTTAATCACTGCTCACGATGGCAGTATTTACGCTGAAAGATATTAGGAAAGGAGATACAGTATGCCTGCATTAACTGAAGAATTACTTAAGGCAAGGATTAAAGAAAATCCTGTCGGAGCATATCTTATTTGTGGTGAAGAGAGCTACCTTGTAAAGGTGTATACTGAAAAGCTTTCACAGGCTGCTGTTGACGAAAGCTTCAAGGATTTTAATCTGCGTGTTTATAACGGAGATGATGCGGAGCTGTCCGATATCTATGATGCAGTAATGTCTGTGCCCATGATGGCAGAGAGCAAATGTGTGCTTGTTAAAGATTTACCCGTTGAGTCCTTCGGTGACTCTGAGATGGATACAATCGCTATGATTGTAAAGGATAATCCTGAGGATAACTGTCTCATTTTTACCTACCCATCTTCAAACCCTAAAAAGAATTTCAAAGAGCTGAAAAAACTGTTTTCAGATTATGGATATCTTGTGGATTTCACAGCAAAAACAGGCGGAGAAATCACTAAAATTATTGAGAATGGAGCTAAAAAAAGAGGCAAGGTAATGGACAGGACGGTATCCACCTACTTTGTCACAAATGTAGGCTCTGACCTTAATATGCTCACTAATGAGCTTGATAAATTATGTGCCTATGCAAAAGGCGAAAATATCACTAAAAGTGATGTTGATGAAATATGTATAAAGAGCCTTGAAACAAAGGTTTTTGATATGATAAATGACCTTGTTTCAGGCAGATTTGATGCCGCATTTCATAAGCTTAATCTTCTGTTTGCTAACCGTGAGGATGAGTATATGATTCTGGGTGCAATGATTTCACAGTATGTTGATATTTACCGTGCAAAAGCAGTAAAAACAGCAGGGGAGCCCTCTGCCGTACTTGGTCAGTTTTATGAAAGCTATAAGAAATCCTCATTTAAGCTTGATAAGGCTGCAAGGTACTGTAGTAATCTCTCTTTCGGTGCAATCAATCAGTGCCTTGAAATACTTGAAAATGCAGATACTGAAATGAAAAGCACAACAACTGAGCACAGGCTTGTGTTAGAGCGTGCGCTTGTAAACCTTGCAAGGGTTTCAAGGTGATATATGATAAAACTTAAACAGGCTGTAATAGTTGAGGGAAAGTACGATAAAATCAAGCTTTCACAAATTATTGATGCCCCCATTATACAAACCGATGGCTTCGGTATTTTTAAGGATAAAGAGCTGCAGAGGCTTATCAGAATGCTTGCTGAAAAGGACGGCATAATTGTGCTTACTGACAGTGACTCAGCAGGTTTTGTTATACGCAATTTTATAGGCTCCACAGTGGATAGCAGCAAAATCACAAATGTTTATATACCCGATATTTTTGGCAAGGAGAGGCGCAAAACAGAAGCCTCAAAGGAAGGTAAATTAGGCGTTGAGGGTGTACCTGACAGCGTTATAATTGAGGCTCTTGAAAGGGCAGGCGTAACCTGTGAAAAATCAGAGAGCCCTGCAAGACCTATCACCAAGCAGGATTTATATGAGCTTGGCTTCAGCGGCAGGCAGGATAGTGCTGCAAAAAGGCAGTCGCTGCTTAAATTTTACAATCTTCCCTCAAGGCTTACCACAAATTCCCTTGTTAAAGTGCTTAACTTAATTACTACCTACGACAGACTTATTGACGATATGAAAAATATGGATTGAGAGGATTTTTCTATGCTTCGTATTGGAGAGGGCTACGATGTCCACAGGCTTGTTGAAAACCGCAAGCTTATTATGGGCGGAGTAGAGATAGATTATGAAAAAGGTCTACTTGGTCACTCAGATGCAGATGTACTTCTGCACGCAATTTCTGATGCACTTTTAGGTGCTGCTGCTCTTGGTGATATAGGTCATCTTTTTCCCGATAATGATGAAAAATATAAAGGTGCAGACAGCCTTGTTTTGCTTGGTGAGGTTGTGAAACACCTTAAAAATAAAGGCTTCAGAGTAGTTAATGTGGATTCCACAATCATTGCGCAAAAGCCAAAAATGGCACCTCATATTGAGGCAATGCGCAAAAATATTGCTGCGGCTTTAGGCGTGGATATCAGCTTTGTGAGTGTAAAGGCTACTACTGAAGAGGGTCTTGGCTTTACAGGTGAAGGGCTTGGAATTGCTGCAAAAGCAATTGCCCTTATTGAGACCGTTTAATAGTTGTAAATTACCTGATTTATTAGTTTTGAAAGGATTATCATCATGCAGGATTTTAAGTTATTTGGTGATTTGATGGAAACAATTCAGAAGTTGCCTTCCCTGAGGTTTGGCTTCCTTGATTTTGTTGATATACTTTTAGTTACTTTTGTTATATTTGAGCTCCTTAAACTCATAAGAGAAACAAGAGCCTTTCAGCTTCTGAAGGGTCTTACATTCCTTGGTATTGCATACTTTATTGTACAGGGCTTAAATATGCAGGGCTCATCATATTTACTCAGGTTTGTATTCAGCAATATTATCATAATTCTTGTTGTTGTTTTCTCAGACGAAATCAAGAATATTATTGAGCATATTGGTGTAGGCAGATTTTCATCTTTGTTCTCATTTTTAAGGTTTAATAAAAATCGTATAACAGAAGATGTTAATGAGGCTGTTATTGAAATCTGTAAGGCTGTTGAGCGTATGAGTGACAGCAAAACAGGTGCCCTTATTGTAATGGAAAGGCATGTTATGCTCAGTGATGTTGCAAAGAATGGCATACCTGTAGATGCAAAGATTACACATGAGCTTATTGGTAATGTTTTCTATCCCAAATCACCACTTCATGATGGTGCAGCTTTAGTAAGAAATGGTCGCCTTGTTTCAGCAGGCTGTGTGCTTCCAAATACTTACAGCTCAAATGTTTCCAGCGATCTTGGCACAAGGCACAGAGCAGCTATTGGTATGAGTGAAAAGAGCGATGCAGTCATAGTAGTTGTATCAGAGGAAACAGGTATTATTTCTATTGCTGTTAATGGCAAAATCTACCGTAATTATACTGAGTCAGAGCTTCGTGATAAGCTTATTGAGTATCTCTCTGACGAAGATGAAGTGAATAAATCTGGTATTTCAAAATATACCCAGAAATTCCGCAGGAGGTGATAGCAAGTGAAAAAGAAACTCAGCTTAACAAAATTGCTTAGCAAGGATTATGTTGTTTTTATTATTTCTGCCATTCTTGCTGTCTTCCTCTGGGCTTATGTAAATGTCAATATGACGCCTCAGGTTACTGCTACAATTGAGAATGTGCCTGTAAGTATTGACAGCGCAAGTCTTTCTGAAATTTACGGCATTTCTGTAATGGATAAAAAAGATTTCTTTGTAGATGTTACAGTTACAGGCGAAAGATACATTGTAGACCGTGAGGATATAAAAAATCAGATAAATGTTGTTGCTGATATCAGCGATGTAAGCGGCTCAGGCAAAACAGAGCTTTCTCTCCGTGCTACTACTGAAAATGATAACGTTGTTATTGTTGGTCTTTCAAAGCAGGCTATCAGCGTATATCTTGATTATCAGGATTCAAAGAGCTTTTCTGTAACACCTAATGCCCGTAATGAGAACTTTAATCTTCCTCAGGGCTATAGCTATGGTGATTTCAAGGTTACTACTGCTTCAAAAATTACCGTTAAGGGTCCCGCTACTGAGATAGAAAAAATCACAGGCGTAGAGGCAGTATTTGACATTGACGAAAAAGAAATTGAAACAAAAACCTATAATGCTGCCCTCAAGGTGGTTTCTGACAGATATGTTGATACCACTTATGTCAGCTTCTTCAATGGTAAAACTGAGATAAATGAGGTTAAGGTTTCTGTTCCTGTGCTTAAGCTTGCAAGGCTTAAAACTCAGGTTGATTTTGTAGGTGCACCAAGCCCTGCTTATGAGTACAGTGCAAAAATTTCTGTAAGCGAGCTTCAGGTTGCAATGCCCGAAAAAATGCTTGAAAGCACCAGCACAATTGTAATTGGTACCATCAACTACAACACCTTACGCCCCGGTACAAACGAGTATGAGGTCAACACCAAGGATATCAAGGTTGGCGGCGTTACAATTATGGATGAAGCAACCATTAAAATCACAGTTAAGGCTGAAAACGTGGAGAGCAAGGATTACACAGCTCCCTTTACAGTTACTCTGCCTGAATCAGAGGCTCAGCTGAATGCCGGGATAGAGGCAGATTTTACAAAGGTTACTGTAGTCGGCTCTGCATCTGAGCTTAAAACACTTACCGAAGATGGTCTTAATCTTCAGGTTGACCTTTCAGGTATTGATACAACTCAGAAGGGTGTTTATACCGTTCCCGTTGTGCTTGAAAGTGAAAATGCATGGCTTTATGGCTCCGACTATGTAGCAACTGTTACAATCAGATAAAGCTTATTACCTCTCTGCTGCGGCAGGGAGGTTTTTGATTTTGCAAAAAATTCCCTTTATATTAATATAATATTAAAAATTTATTTATAAATAATATTGAACTTAATGTTACACCTATGTTATAATAGCTTGAATTATAATAGGGGAAAGGAGTGCCTTCTATGAAAGCTAAAAAGTTAATAGCGGTTATATGTATGATTCTGGCAATGCTTATGCTTTCATCCTGCAGCAGGGCAGACCTTATCCGCACTGTGGATTCACTTCTTACTCCGCCCCTTTACTACTCTGAGTATGAAGGCCTTGTAACAGCCTTTAATGATTCAGTTGGCGAAAATGTAATTCTTTGCAACCCTGCAAACGGAGATAATCTTTCAGCCATTACAGTATCAGATATTGATGGCGATAAATCAGAGGAAGCAATTATTTTTTACAGATATGCTACCGACAGCCTTAATGTCCGCTTCTCAGTTTTTGATAATGACAATGGTGAGTGGAAAAAGGCAGGGGACTACATTGGCTTTGGCGATGAGGTTTACTCCTTAGAGCTTCTTGATATGGATAACAACGACAGCTCAGAAATAATTATCCATTGGGGCTTTTCAGGTACGTCAGTTACCAATGTAATCACAGTTTATAAAATTACCCCAAGTGGCAGGCTTTCACAGATTGTTATGGACTCCTGTGAGTTTTCAAAGGTCGCCGATATGGACGATGATGGTAAAAACGAAATACTTTACATCTCGTCATCAAATAACGGCAGAGTAACAGTTAAAAAAGCCCACCTTTTAAGATTGGTTGATGGCAATCTTACTGAAGTAAGCTGCATACCAGTTGATTCAAATGTAATCAGCTATGTAAGCTTCAAAGAGTGCAAATATGAGGGTTCACCCCTTAAGATTTATCTTGATGCGGCAAAGTCAAATAACAGTATGATTACCGAACTGCTTTATTGGGATAAAGATGAGCAAGCTCTTGTTGACCCATTTTACGATGAGGAGACAGCCACCAGTAACCGCACATTAAGATATGAGCAGATAACCTGTGCGGATATAAATGGTGATGGTCACCCTGAGGTGCCTGTTCAGTATGTACCTGATGATGAGGATACATCAGGGCTTCACATTACATCATGGGTCAGCTTTGAAAGTGAGTACCCTGTAACTGTTGCAAAAACGTTTGTAAATGTTACTGATGGATATATGGTTGATTTCAGCAAGCTGAATGTAACTCCGGTAGTTGCAATGCAAAAATCAGGCAGAATCACAGATTATGTTGTTTATGATGAATCTGCTGATTCAGGTAATATCCTGCTTACAGTTTCCACAATCCCTGCTGAGGATTACTCTGAGGGCGGAGATTACGGAGTGTATATTCTTAAAAATAACGATGTCACAGTTTGTGCCATCACTGCGGATTACGGTGAAAACCACGGTATAACCGAAAGCTCATTACGAGATATTATTACTAAATTACCTTCATAAGAGGCGAGAAGATGAGAAAAGTACTTATAGCAGAAGATGAAGCTGCAATCAGAGATTTTGTAGTTATTAACCTTAAGCGTGGCGGTTACGATGTGCTTGAGGCAGAGAATGGCGAGCAGGCACTTGAGCTTTATGAAGCCTGCAACGGAGATGTTGATGTGGCAGTGCTTGATGTTATGATGCCAAATGTTGATGGCCTTCAGGTTTGCAAGGCATTAAGAGAAAAGAATAGTAACATAGGCATCATAATGCTTACAGCCAAGGCTCAGGAGATGGATAAAATCACAGGCCTTATGATGGGCGCAGATGACTATATGACAAAGCCCTTCTCTCCTACAGAGCTTGTAGCAAGGGTAGATGCCATCTACCGCAGAGTTGCAATGCACACCCAGAAGGAAGTAAAGCCTGTTGATGAAATTGAGCTTGGTGAGTTTAAGCTTAACCTTCGCTCACATTCACTTACAAAGAACGGAAAACACGTGGAGCTTACTCAGGTTGAGTTCCAGATTGTTGAGCTTTTCTTCTCAAAGCCGGGCGAGGCTTTAAGCCGTACAGATATCCTCAACAAGGTATGGGGCACAGATTATTACGGCGAAGAGAAGATAGTAGATGTTAATATAAGACGCCTTCGTATGAAGGTAGAGGATGAGCCATCAGAGCCACGCCACCTTATGACAATATGGGGCATAGGCTATAAGTGGCAGGAGTAATCAGCGTTAAGTTTTAAGAAAGGAGGAGGCACAATGAAGTTCAGAGGCATTACAAAAAGATGGATATTCAGCGTAGCATCTTTGGTGCTTATTATGATTGTTGTTGCCTGCCTTCTTGTATATTCCCTTTTCAAAGATTATTACTATGGTGCTGCAAAGATGAAGGTTGAGGGTTTAACCTCCACTCAGCTTTCCCAGACCTTTACACTTTATGGTGCAGATGTTACAGGCTTTGAAGGTGCCGCAAGAGAATATGTTGAAAACTATGCAAATAAAGACCAGATAGCAATATGGGTGCTTGATAGTGAGGGCAGAGTTGTTTCTACCTCAAGTGGTTTCTCAATCAGAGAAAAGGTTGATATGCCGGATTTTGAAGCAGCCATAAAAAATGGCAGAGGTACCGCTGACTGGACTGGTAAGCTCCCCTCAGGCGAAAAGATAATGGCATCCACCACCGCTTATTATTACTCCAATGGTAATCTTGGCGGCGGCATCCGCTTTATGGTTTCTATGGATGAGATAGACAGGCAACTTCAGATAATATCAGTACTTATCATATTTGTGGCATTGTTTATGTACGCTGTATTTATGATTTCAGGTATGCTTTTCATCAGGTCCATAGTTAATCCCGTTAAAGAGATTGGCAAAACTGCAAAACGAATTGCAGGTGGCGACCTTAATGCAAATATTGATTACTATCCATATAATGACGAAATCGGTAATCTTTGCGATACCATAAACGATATGGCAGATAAGCTTTCCGAAACGGACAGGCTTAAAAATGATTTTATTTCTACCATTTCACATGAGCTTCGTACACCCCTTACAGCAATTAAAGGCTGGGGTGAAACCCTGATTCAGCTTGAGGATGACCCTGATATGACAAAGCGTGGTATGGGCATTATCATAAGCGAAGCGGGCAGGCTCAATGATATGGTTGAGGAGCTTCTTGATTTCTCAAGAATGAGTAGCGGCCGTATGAAATATAAGAGTGAAAAGATGGATTACCTTGCTGAGCTTGATGATGCAGTTTACTCATTCAGGGAGCGTGTGCTTAAAGAGGGCATAGAGCTTAACTATAATTTCCCTGATGCTCCTGCTCCGGGCACAGGCGACCCACAGAGAATCAGGCAGGTATTTATAAATCTTTTAGATAACGCAATCAAATATAATCAGCAGGGCGGCTCAGTTGAAATCAATGCAGAGATAATTGATAAAACCATACTGAAAATTCAGATTGCTGATACGGGCGTAGGCATTAAAGAAGAGGACCTTCCCCACATCAAAGAGAAATTTTATAAAGCAAACAATACAGTCAGAGGCTCAGGCATAGGCCTTGCAGTCTGTGATGAGATTATAAAGCACCATGATGGTAATCTTGAAGTAGATTCCGTCTTCGGTGAAGGTACAACAGTTACTGTTTTCCTCCCTCTTGATAAACCAAAGGTAAAAGAGGAGAGCGAAGTAAAGGAGGAAAATTCAGATGAGCAAGAAAACTAATAAATCTGAATATGTAGCGGTAGGCGGTCAGGCCCTTATGGAAGGCATTATGATGCGAGGCCCAAAGGGTACAGCAATGTCCTGCAGAATGCCTGATGGCTCTATTGAAACTGAGATGAAGGATTTTGTTTCAGTAAGAAAGAAATATAAATTTCTGAATATCCCTCTGCTCAGAGGTGTTATATCGTTTGTAGAGTCCATGATAATGGGCTACAAGCTCCTTATGGAGTCAGCTGAAAAAACAGCTATTGATACCGAAGAGCTTAATACAGACTCAAAGATAGATAAATGGCTCAGCGACCATTTCGGTCCTAAGATGATGGCGGTTATCGGCTTTATCGGCTCAGCCCTCGGTATACTGCTTTCATTCTTCCTTTTCGTTTATCTTCCCACACTTTCTTTTGACCTTGTAAGCAAGTATTTAATTACAGCAGCAGGCTTTGCAAAGTTCAGAGCTCTTTTTGAGGGCGTAATCAGAATTTGCATATTTGTACTTTATATGTACTTAACCTCAAAGATGAATGAAATTCACAGGGTTTATATGTACCACGGTGCTGAGCATAAAACAATTTTCTGTTTTGAGCATGGTGAGGAGCTTACAGTTGAAAACGTTATGAAGCAGAAACGCTTCCATCCAAGATGCGGTACAAGCTTCATCTTTGTAACCATCATTTTAAGTATTCTTATTTCATCCATCGTTTCAATCGCATTTCCTGCAGTTACAAAAACCAGAGCAATATGGCTCTGCGTTAAGCTTTTAATGCTTCCCCTTATTATGGGTATCGGCTTTGAGTTTATTCAGCTTGCAGGTAAATATCCCAATAAATTCACAAGGCTTCTTTCAGCCCCCGGCTTACTTATGCAGCGTATCACTACTGCAGAGCCAAACTACGCAATCTGTCAGGTTGCCATTGAAGCAATGAAGGCTTGCCTTTCAGGTGAAGTACCTGTAAAAGAGGAGCCTGCAGCCGAAGGTGAAAACGCAGATGCTGAAGCTCCTGAAACAACAGCAGATGCTGATGATACAGCGGAGGAATCAACTGATGACAATCAGTGAGCTTCTCAGCTTCGGCAAAAATGAATTAGAAAAAAACAGTGTTGATAACTCACAGAGTGAAGCTTTATGGCTTCTTGAGAATAC
>JAKSQR010000024.1 GCA_024404065.1 Clostridia bacterium
GGGCGTGTGTGAGCAAAGTTTGCAACAATTTCTGCTGCCCTCTGCATGGCAATCTTTTCAAGGTCGTAGTCATAAACTAATTTTGAAAGGCCGGAGCAAACTGTTTTGGTGGTGTTGTCGCTGTTCCAGTACCAGGCGTTGCTGCCTGTGCGGAAGGCATTAACCTTTGCAAAAATTGTTCTTGCTTCGGTTTGATGGTAGGTTACTTCAAAGGAGTATTCTCTGCCATCCCCCGCAAACGAGGGCGTAACTACCGAGCAAAATAAAACAAGCACCAAAAGAATGCAGGAAATGATTTTTGTGAATTTGTTTTTCATCCGAATCCCTCTTTCAATAATCAGGCTTTCCGCCTTTCATATTATCAGTATGGAATTAAAACATTTTTGTTGCAAGACTTCAGTAAATCATTTTTTACGGTTATCAAAAATTGAGCCGATGCCCCAATTCATTGTAATAAGAATGTAGCCAAGTAAAAGGGGCCAGGCAATTGAAAGGATAGCTGCTGCGCCAATATCATCGGTAAAAAGAAAAATGCCGATAAATAAAAGCACTGCTATAACAAGATAGTAAAGAAAAATTTCCATAACTTAACCTGCTTTCTGCATATTTTATAACATCAGTTGAGAGCCTCACGCCTTCATTACCTTCAGAAATGAAACCGCCTCCGAAGCCTGTGTTATTTCCTGATTATATTTTACCACCAAGATAGTCCAAAAAACAGGACTCAACCCGCAAAATAACAGCCGTTATTTTAACATTCCTGCAAATTGAAATGACATATTTTACTATATACTATCTGAGTTGAATTTACGGCCTGTGAGAAAAACATATGGAAGACAAAGTGAATAATAAAAATATTATCACTAAATTTTACAGGTGTATTTTGTAATAACTTACAGTATAAATATAATGTAATAATAATGTATAATATCTTTATAGCAAAATATTACAGGAGGGCGTATGGGCGAGCTTATAGCGAAGGCAAATGATTTTATATCTGACCTGAAGATGTATTGGCGTCAGCCAAGACCAGGCGAATACGTACCCTACAGAGAGGTATTTATGCTTTCTGTGGGTTGGATGGCATTACTTATGTCTATTCAGTGGACCATCGGCTTTGGTGTAGGTAACCAGTTTACTGGTATGACCCTGCAAATGAATAACCGTGAGCTGCTCATTATGAGCTACGTATGCCAGGCAATAGGCTATATTACCACACCGCTTAATGCTTATATTATAGATAATCTTCGCTCATCTGCAGGCAAGTACAGGGTATATATCAAGCTTGCAATACCCTCAATGATTCTTACAATTATTTCGCTGTGGCTTCCTTATGAGTCTGTCCGTGACAGCGGTCGTTTTGGTCGTTATATTATGATTGGTATGCTTTTCATAATGGGTCAGGTGCAGGGCTATATTCAGGGCTGGGTTAATACAGGCGTCAGCAATATGGTCCATGTTATGACACCTAACACTCAGGAGCGTACTAAGATAATGGCTATCACAAGCATTATCTATTCGCTTGGTTATACAATCAATAACGTATATTATCCACTTATGGTTGACGTTCTTTGTGAGAATGGTGATAAGTACAATATGCGTTATTTCAGGGGCACTTACACTCCAGTTGCCTTACTGATGCCCCTTGTATTGCTTGCCTATTTCGGCACAAAGGAAAGGCTTGTTTTGCCTAAGAGCCGTATTACAAAAATGAGCTTCGGTAACTCAATGCGTGCAGTTGCAGGCAATAAAATCTTCTGGATTAAGTGCGCTGACGGCTGGAATGATTTCCTTGAGGGCGCTAAGGGTAATATCTGGGATTGGATGGTTTACCGTGCCCATATTATGAAAAGTACAACCTACGGCTTGCTCAATACTATTTCATATAATGCACAGTTCTGGGGCATGCTTTTATCCCCGTGGTTTATAAAAAAATTCGGAAAGCGAAATATTAAGATAGTTAAGAATATATTGCAGATATTCCTTATTGCTTCCTATTTCTTATTCTATAAAACACCATTTGCCGCTATTGGCCTTTTTATAGTTTATACTGTTGATAGGTTTATAGATACAGGCAATGTTATTGATGCTGCTATTGAGAGTGATATGCGTGATAATCAGCAGTATCTGATAGGTGAAAGAATTGATGGTGCATTTGGATTTATTTCATCCTATGCAGGTGGTGTAATCGGTGCAGTCACAGGTCTTTTCATACCATGGGTATATAAGAAGAAGGGCTTTGATGGTAATGATTATTCTGTGCTTGATGTTTACAAAGATTATGACGAAAGCAAGCCCTTAAGTCAGCAGATAAAAAATCCGGATTGTGTGCTTTATTCGCTTATGGATACCCTGCTTGTGATATCTGTTATCGGCGCCGCTGTGGATGTGCTTCCGTGGTTTGCCTATGATATAACCGAAACCGGTCAGAAATCTATGATTCGTGTAATCCGTATCCGTACACTTATTGAGGATGAGAATAACGGCAATCGTGATGAGGGTGCTTACATAGAGGGCTGTGAAGCTATTATGAAGGCTCGTAAATATCACGGACTTGATAAAATGGAAGTGCCTGGCAGAGAGCTTATAAACAAGGCAAGAAGTCTTCCTGCAAATACACCTGAAGAAAAACAAGCAAGGCTTCAGGCAATTAAAGAAGCCAAAAAGCAGATTGAAGAGGCTATGGAGTATAACGAAGAGATTGAAATTGCAGATTTCGTTATGCGTGAGCTTAACAGATTCACAACTGATTTCGGTAAAAATCAGCTTGAGCTTTGTAAAAGAATTGTCAGCGGAGGCGCAGACCACTTCCACGAGAATGCCGCAGAGCTTCTTAAGCTTGCAGAGGAATTACCTCAGGGCGCTGTTAAGGAAGAAAAAACATGGCGCAAGCAGGAGATTAAGAATGCAAAAATGCTCGCAGGCTCAAACAGAATAGCTTCTTATTATCCCGATAATCATGTACCTTATGACCCTGATTTTGTACAGCGTGCTTATGATATGCCGGATGATACAAAGCAGAATGCAAAGCTGCGCCGTAAGGCAATGAAGCAGGCTAATAAAGAGCAGAATATGTACTCAACCTATGCTGCTCCATACCTTTCAGCTCAGCGCACACTTGAGCTTTATGAGGGCTACAATCACCTTGATGAGCTTACCGCAGACTATGATAATGTAGTAAGCGAAAGGACCGCCCGTCTTGATGCTGAAAGAGAAGAAAAAGAACGCCTTGATAAAGAGCGCAGGTTAGATAAGGAGCGCTACAAGGCAGAGAAAAAGATGAAGAAACAAAAATAATTTTGAATAAGAAGGAGTAATACTATGTTTAAGCCAAAAATGGGTATTCAGCTTTATACCCTTAGAGATTATATTAAAAATAAAGAGGATTTTGATACTACTCTTGCAAGGCTTCAAAAGATGGGAGTTAAGGATGTTCAGATTTCCGGTATAGGTGATTTCCCCGCAGCCGACCAGGCAGAGGTACTTAAAAAGTACGATATGCAGGTTTGCATAACTCATAAATCATTTGATGATATTCTTGAGGATACCGATAAAATGATAGAGGACCACAAAATAATCGGCTGCGATGCTATGGGCATAGGCTCCGCTCCTGACGAGGGCAGATATTCAGCAAAAAATGTACGTGATTTTATAGCAAAGGCAAATGCCCTTGGTGAAAGATTAAGCAAAGAAGGTATGACCTTTAACTACCATAACCATCATTTTGAGTTTCAGCGCCTTTCCGATATGAGCTGCTGCATGATGGATTTGCTTCTTGAAGAGACTGACCCAAGATATTTTCATTTTATACCTGATGTTGCATGGATTGACTATGCAGAGCAGGACCCTGTAAAGGTGCTTGAAAAGATGAAGGGCAGAGTAAAGGTACTTCATTTTAAGGATTATATGTTCCTTCCAAACCGTGAAAGAAGATTTACTTCTCTTGGTAAAGGCACAGTAGATTTAGAGGCTTGCTATGAGGCTGCCTGCAGGCTCGAAATACCCTACATAATGTATGAGCAGGATATTGACTGGCTCAATGGTGACCCCTTCCAGTCTACTGAAGAAAGCTGGGAATATATGATGAAACTTGACAGCAGAAATTAAATGTTTGCTGATAGCAGATTGGCTATGCCAAATAATATGAGCTTATAGAGGTTTGACAGTTGTATAGGTGGTACTATAATACGCCCTGTGAGTTTTCTCCCATAGTAATGGTTTCGGATGGCGAATATCTTACAGGATTATGGTTTGAGGGCTCTCGCTTTATGCCCGAAACAAAGAATTATGATGAAAAATACATATCAGTTTTTGCTGAAACAAGCAGGTGGCTTGATATATATTTCAGTGGAAAAAATCCGGATTTTACACCACCATACAAGCTCCTTGGGTTAACTCCATTTCGTAAAAGAGTGGCTGAAATAATGCTTTCTATCCCCTATGGTGAGGTTGCTACATACAATGATATAGCTAAGCAGATTGCGTCAGAAAGAGGCATTTCAATAATGTCTGCCCAGGCAGTAGGCGGTGCTGTTGGACATAATCCAATTTGTATAATAATACCTTGCCACAGAGTAGTTGGCTCTGATGGGTCACTTACAGGCTATGGTGGAGGTTTGGAAAACAAAAAAGCTTTGCTCTGTTGTGAAAAATCCGCTTTTATTATTGATGCTGAAGCTTGCCTTGATAATAAAAATGATAGCTCAATTGATTTTACTAAATAAGGTGTTATAGATGAATCCGGAATTTCAGATTTGTGTATAGCAAAAATCCCCCTAAGGTATTTACCATAGGGGGTTAATTTTATAATCGTATTTTATTATTTGATAAGGTCATTATCCTTAATGTACTTAACAACCTCGTCAACTGTTGTAAATGCAAGGGCAACAGTTGTATCTGCAGCGCCATAGTAAATAGCAATTCTGCCTGTATCCTGGTCAGCAAGTGCTGCGCAGGGGAATACAACGTTAGGAACGTCGCCAACAGTTTCATAAAGCTCGTGAGGAGCAAGAAGGAAGCTGTCTGCTCTGTGAAGAACCTTTGAAGGATCATCTCTGTCAAGGATTGCAGCGCCCATGCTGTAGGTGAAACCATTACAGCTTGTAAGTACGCCATGGTAGAAGAGAAGCCAGCCTTCGTCAATTTCAATGGGGGTGGGGCCTGCACCAATCTTGGTCATTTCCCAGTTCTTTACAGGTTTCATAACAAATCTGTATTTGCCCCAGAAGGTAAGGTCAGGGGAGGACTGAAGGAAAATATCACCATAAGGTGTGTGACCTCTGTCACAGGGTCTTACAAGAAGCTGATATTCGTTGTTTATCTTACGGGGGAAGAGTACGCCATTACGTGCAACGGGGTATGTTGCTTCCTCGTGCTCTGTCCATGTTTTGAAATCTGCAGTGCTTGCAATACCAATTACAGTACCGTTAGGGGTAAGCTTTACCCAGCTGAGGTAGTATCTGTCTTCAATTTTGCAAAGTCTGGGGTCATAGCCTCTGAAGATAACCTTATTATCAAGCTCCCAATGGATAGCATCTTTACTGTAACCAGTTACAATTTCATGGTCACGTGTACGCATATCGCAGCGGAATACACCTACAAAACCGTCACCATAAGGTACTACAGCAGAGTTGAAAATGCTGTTTGCCATGTAAAGATTATCTCTTGTGATAATGGGGTTTGCATTGTATCTCCATACAGGGTACTGATAGCCTTCGGGTTTATCCTGCCAGGGTAAATTCTGAATGCTGTCGCCGTTAATAATTTTAGCCATAATAAATCTCCTTTAAATTGCTAAAGGCATATTACCATATTATTATAATAAAGTAAACAAAAAATTGAAATAAAAAAGCGGAGAAGCTTATCTCCGCTTAATTTTTATTATTCCTGTGTTTCTTCGCCTTTTTCTTTCTCTTCCTTAGGTTTTCTGAAAAAGTGTCTGTTAATAAACCAAAGTATAGTAAGCACCTGCATTATTGCGCATACAATGTAAATAAATGCAAATTTGCCACTTGCACCAAACACCATAATGGGTATTGTAACTGTCCATATAATTCCGCTTACGGAAAGAGCCCTTGCAACTGTGCCATACCATATACAAGAGAATACAAGCAAAACAATAAATGAAGCGGGTATTGCAATTAAAAACAGGCTCCAGGTTTTAGGAATATCAAAGGGCAGTATTTTCAGTATGTAAAACAATACTGAAGCAGTAAGCCAACAAAGACCTATGGACATAGTTACTATCATTGCCCTGCGTGCCTTCTTCTTTTTAGGTGTATCCTTTTCTTCGGGCTTAGCGCCGGCTTCCTCACCTAAAATATCACTTAAAGAAACGCCTAAAATCTCAGCCATCTGCTTAAGCACATAGATATCGGGCAGACCATCGCCACGCTCCCATTTAGATACGGACTTGTCAGAATAGTTAAGCTTCTCAGCAAGCATTCCCTGAGTAAGGCCGCTTTCTTTACGGTATCTTGTTATATTTTTAGCAACTTTATTCTTAAAATCAAACTCACTAATCATAAAAATTCCCTCAGATTCATCAAAATACAAGGCAATTATACTATATGTTATATGGCCTGTCAACCCTTGATATATAAGAAACTCTACTGTGAGTAGAGAAAATAGAGTGGCAAATTCTACCCAGAATGAGGGTGCTTTGCTAAACTACCACTATGGATAGGGTGACAACAGCAGAGCCTGGTGATAAGATAAAGACATCTTGGAGGTGATTTTGTGAGCAGAACAAAACTCGCAGACAGAATTTTACCCGATTACACAAAAGGGGAAGAGATTTTTAATATGGTATCTCACTTAGTGGGAGCCGCATTTGGTGTATATGTTTTAGTTGCCTGCATTATAGGTTCAGTTCAGTGTCGCAACTGGTGGGGGCTTGGCAGCGGAATCTTTTACGGCACAATGATGATTTTTCTTTACAGTATGTCAGCTATCTACCACGGACTCAATCCGGGTATGGGCAAAAAGGTTATGCAGGTGCTTGACCACTGTAGTATTTATGCTCTTATAATCGGCACAGAAGCTCCTATTCTTTGTGGATGGCTCAGGCAGAGAAATCTGGTCTTATTTATAGTTTGCTCATCACTGCTTTTGGTAGCTACAGCAGTAGGAGTTACATTTACGGCGATTGACCACAAAAAATATGCGGTTATTTCTTATGCAAGCTATTTCACAATCGGCTGGGTTTTTATTTTTGGCCTTTACTCAATGTATAAATTTTATGGCCTTGCATTTGTTTTATGGCTTGTTATAGGCGGTGCAATTTACACACTTGGTATGATTTTTTATGGCATCGGTGTAAAGAAAAAATATATGCACAGCATTTTCCATCTTTTTATTTTAGGTGGCAGCGTGCTTCAGTTTATAGCTGTTTATAAGTGGTGCATACTTACAACATTTTAAGAATAATAAAATCGGGGCTTTTGTAAGCTCCGATTTTTTGCTATTTATTTGTATTTTTGTTATCCATATACTCATGTGCAAGTATATCTTTAAGCACAAGCATTGCATCAAGCTCACTGTAGCCATATTTTTCCTCAAGCTCATTAAACATAGTGCGTATCTGCTTTGCAAAATATGGGATATCTACCTCATTTTGATAGCGCTTCAAAATGGGATATTTTGCACTCCATGCTTTAGTCCAATCTGTTTTACTCTGATTTTCTTCTGTTGTGTTTTTTATGATTTCTTCTATGTTGCTCATAGCTTAACCTCAGCTTTATAAGTAAATCAAAAAATCAGCCGCTCAGATGAACGGCTGTAAATATTATTTCTCTGCGTTGTCAGAATCGGCTGTAATGCCTGCCTTCTTTGCAAGCTCTTCAGCTTCCTTCTTTTTCTTTTCCTCTGCCTTAGCAGCTTCTTCAGCAAGTCTTACTGCCTCTTTTTCGCCAAGGATTTTATCCATTCGTGCGTGAAGCTCTTCTATAGGAACACCATCTGCAAGTGCCTGCTTAAATTCTTCAACGGGTATGCCACCTACATAGCAGGGCTTGTATTTAACCTGAATCTTATTTTTGGTAAGCACAATGTTGATTGCAAGTAAAATTACAAGTGAAGCAATGTAAAGATAAGCACCAAACATTACGGAGCCACTTATAAATTCAGGGAATGCTACGTTTATATTCTTTGTGAATGAGCCAAAGAAGATAACTGCAACAACTGCTGCAATAATTGCAAGGCTGTTGTTAATAATATTTCTTATATTGCCCTTAGGACCCATAGCAATTATAAGAGCTAAAAGGCTGATTACTACCATTACAAGTGAGAGCAGAGCTGCAATAAGTGAAACACCGTAGCCTGTAAAAGCAGAGCCTACAAGACCAGATTTCATCATGGTTGTAAGAGCACCGAAATCAATTTTTTGTACTAAGTTTATTATGGTGATAAGATTTATTTTTGTTGTAGTCTGCTCAATAAATGGTCCGCAGTAGGTTAGTTTACCAAGGGGAAGCATAAGCATACCGATGGGAAGCAGTGACAAAATAATTCTTACAATAGCAAGAGGGGAGCCGATAAATGCAGCTTTTAATCTGTCAATTTTTTCCTGCACCTTTGCATGCTCAACCTCAGCCTTATCAGCCTCTGCCTGAAGCTTTTCATCAAGACCATAGTAGGTAATATTAACACCGCAATGGGGACAGTTAGGACGCCAGTCTGTAATTTTAAGCTTGCCACCACATTTAGGACAGTTTGCCATATACATTCCTCCAATGTAAACATTGTTGGATTTATTATATCATAGAGGCATATCTGCTTCAATAGTACACAGTGTAGAAAAAAGCATACATCTTTTAAGCAAAATGCCATAATAAATAATATTACACCATTCAAAACTCTTGCATTGGTCTTTTTATAGTGTTATACTTAATTTTGTATTTTATAAAATTATGTGTATACATAAAGAAGAGAGGCAAATAGTATGTATAGTCTTATTACTCCCGCAAATTACAAATCACTTCTTACACCCCGTCAGACTCAGCTTGCAATCAAAAAGGTTAAGGACTTTTTTGAAAGAGATTTAGCAGTTCAGCTTTCTCTTACAAGAGTATCCGCGCCCTTATTCGTAAGCAAGGATTCAGGTCTTAATGATAACCTTAACGGCGTTGAAAGACCCGTTGCTTTCTCTGTTAAAGATATAGAAAATGACAAGATGGAAATTGTTCATTCACTTGCTAAGTGGAAGAGAACTGCCATCAAGCAGTATGGCTTTGAGCCTGGTGAAGGTCTTTATACCGATATGAACGCAATCCGCAGAGATGAAGATACCGATAATCTTCACTCAATTTTTGTTGACCAGTGGGACTGGGAAAAGCACATTAAAAAAGAGGACAGAACAGAGGAAACTCTCAAGGAAAATGTTAATGCAATTTACAGAGCACTTCGCCATACTGAGAAGTATATTGCAGATGACTATGCTTTTGCTGAGAAGAACTTCCTCCCCGATAAAATCACATTCATCACTACTCAGGAGCTTGAGGACAGATGGCCCGATTTAACTCCTAAGGAGAGAGAGAATAAAATTGCCCGTGAAAAGAAGGCAGTTTTCATCATGAAAATTGGTGGCGCACTCAAAAGCGGCGATATTCACGATGGCAGAGCACCCGACTATGATGACTGGGAGCTTAACGGCGATATCGTAGTTTATTACCCCGTTCTTGACAGAGCTTTTGAGCTTTCATCAATGGGTATCAGAGTAGATGAAGATGCACTTATCCGTCAGCTTGAAATCAGAGGCTGCCCTGAGCGTAAGGATTTACCCTTCCACAAGGCACTTCTTGATGGCGAGCTTCCCTACACAATCGGCGGTGGCATTGGTCAGAGCCGTATTTGTATGTTCTTCCTTCACAAGGCACACATCGGTGAGGTACAGTCCTCTGTATGGCCCGAGGAAATGATTGCTGAGTGCAAGGCAAATGGTATTGAACTTCTTTAATAGGTGACAGATATGAAGCTTGGTATAATCAACGGCTGGGAAGAAAATCACTTTAAGTATGTTAAGGATAAAGGCCTTGACGCAATAGAATTCTGTGTGAACTGGAATTATGATGCTGATGAGTTTTTATCAAGAGCAGAAGAGATTAAAGGCTACAGCGAAAAATATAATATCCCCGTAGGCTCAATGGGCAGATGGGGTATGGACAGAATTGATGAAAACGGCGAAATCATTGAGAGTGCCCTTCACGCTGATGAAGCACTTATTGATGCTGCGTCAATTATCGACTGCCCTGTATTCAATGCAGGCGTAAACTATATTGATTCCCTTTCTTATTACGATAACTGCCAGAATGCAATTAAGTATTTAGGCACATTGCTTGACTATGCCAAGGGCAAAAATGTTAAAATTGCCACATACAACTGTGGCTGGGCAAACTTTGTTTGTGATGATAAAAGCTGGAGCGTTGTGCATAAAGCATTGCCTGAGCTTGGCATAAAATATGACCCATCTCACTGCCTTCACAGAGGTGATGATTACCTTAAGGAGCTTCGTGATTGGGGTCACAGAGTGTATCATTTCCACATCAAGGGCGTGCTTTACATTGATGGTGTAAACTATGATGACGCACCTGCAGGTCTTGACCAGATTAACTGGGGCGGTATTATGGATATACTCTACACAAAGGATTATAACGGTATGCTCTCCATTGAGCCTCACTCAGGCTATTGGAAGGGCAAAAAGGGTCAGTGGGGCATAGATTTCACCATTAAATATATGCGCCCATACATTATGCCGGAGGATTACGAATACGAAGAGAATCCTTTTATGCCCTGATTATATAGAAAAAGGTAAAACAGATGAAGTGTGCTTTTTACACATTAGGTTGTAAAGTTAATCAATATGAGTCACAGGCTATGGCACAGAGCCTTGAAAAATATGGCTTCACTACTGTAGATGCAGCAGAGGATGCAGATGTTTACATCATAAATTCCTGCACAGTTACTGCGGAGAGCGACCGTAAAACAAGGCAGGCTGTAAGGCGATTCCGCAAAAATCACCCAAACAGCATAATTGTGCTTACAGGCTGTATGACTCAGGCTACCCCCGATGCAGCAGAGCTTTTACCTGAGGCAGATGTAGTTATAGGCAATAAGAGTAACGACAAGCTTTTTGGCTACATAATGCAGTTTATAAATTCAGGTAATCGTGTAGTTGCAGTTGAGGCTCACCGCACAGGTGATGCTTTTAAGGGTGCCACAATTTCAGATTTCTTTGAAAGAACAAGGGCTAATATTAAAATTCAGGATGGCTGCAACCGTTTCTGCTCTTACTGTATTATACCCTACGCAAGGGGCAGAGTGCGTTCAAAGCCAATTGAAGATATTAAAAAAGAGGTCAGTGAGCTTTCAGCAAAAGGCTTTAAGGAGGTTGTGCTTGTAGGCATTAACCTTTCTGCCTACGGCACTGACAGTGACTCAAGCCTTGTAGAGGCTGTTGAGGCAGTTGCTGCCTTTGATGGTATAGAGAGAATAAGACTCGGCTCCCTTGAGCCTGACCATATTACTGATGAGGTAATAAACGGGCTTGCAAAGATTGAGAAATTCTGCCCGCAGTTTCATATTTCACTTCAGAGTGGCTGCGATAAAACTCTTAAAAAGATGAACCGCCACTATGATACAGTTGAGTATGAGGATTTATGCACAAAGCTCAGAAATGCCTTTGATGAGTGTACCCTTACAACTGACGTAATGGTAGGCTTCCCCGATGAAACAGAGAGCGATTTCAATATTTCTCTTGATTTTGTTAAAAAAATCGGCTTTGAGAAGGTACATGTTTTTCCATACTCAAGGCGACCCGGCACACCTGCAGCCAAAATGGCAAATCAGGTTGAGAATTCCGTTAAGCAGCACAGGGCTGAAATTATGATTGATGAAACGGAAAAAATCCGCAAGGCTTTCCTTGAAAGTCAGGTAGGCAGGGTAGTTGAGATTATTCCTGAGGAAAATCACGACGGTATGATTCAGGGCTATACTGCAAATTACACCCCTGTCAAAGCAACAGGCAGCGCACAGTATGGTGTGCTTACAAAGGTAAAAATCACAAAGGCAGAGAATGACTTCTGCATAGGTGAAATAGTATAATAAATATGAGCCTGATTATTTCAGGCTCTTTTTAAGGATAGGTTAAAAATTATGGCAAAGGCACTTATAGCTATGAGCGGTGGTGTAGATTCCTCCCTTGCCGCAAAGCTTATGATAGATGCAGGGTACGAGTGTATCGGCTGCACAATGAAATTATACGATAACGAGGATGCAGGTATCAGCCGTGCACATACCTGCTGCAGCCTTGATGATGTAGAGGATGCAAGAAGCGTTGCCTATAAATTGGGTATGCCTTATTATGTATTCAATTTCAAGGATGGCTTTCGTGAGAATGTTATAAACCGCTTTGTAGATGCGTACGAAAACGGCAAAACACCAAACCCCTGCATTGAATGTAACCGCTATATGAAGTTTGAAAAGCTTTTTGAGCGTGCTACAATTTTAGGCTGTGACTATGTAGTAACAGGCCACTACGCACGCATAGAGTATGATGGCGAAAAATATCTGCTTAAAAAAGCAATAGACGATACTAAGGACCAGAGCTATGTGCTTTATTCAATGACTCAGGATGAGCTGAAGCATACAATGTTCCCCTTAGGTGGTATGTGTAAAACTGAGGTAAGAAAAATTGCTGACGAAAATGACTTTATAAATGCTGATAAGCCTGATAGCCAGGATATCTGCTTTGTTCCTGATGGTGACTATGCAGCCTTTCTTGAAAGATACACAGGTCACACCTACCCTCAGGGCAATTTTGTGGATGCAAATGGCAACATTCTCGGCAAACACAATGGCATAGTAAGATACACTCTCGGTCAGCGAAAAGGGCTCGGCATTGCCCTGGGCAAACCTGCATACGTTACCGCAATAAATACAAAGGATAATACTGTTGTATTAAGTGATGAGCAGGATTTATTTACTACTTCGTTCACCTGCGATAACTTTAATTGGATTAGCGGTGAGGCACCAACAGAGGCAATCACCTGCAAGGTAAAAGTGCGCTACCGTCAGAAGGAGCAGACTGCAAAAGTGCAGCCACTATCTGATGGCACAGTAAAAATTGAATTTGAAGAGCCACAAAGGGCAATTACTCCGGGTCAGGCAGCAGTGCTTTATGATGGAGATATTGTACTCGGCGGCGGCACAATAATGTAAAAAAATCCCACTTTCAAAGTGGGATTTTTAGTTTGCTGATTTATTTCAGCATTCTGTAATATTCTTCAGCGCTTTTACCCTCAACAGGCAGGCTTTTTGGTGCGTCAGATTTATTGTATTCGTGACCGCTGAAATCCTTATTACATTTGAGAAAGTAATCGTAGTTATAGCTACCACCTGCAGGGTCATCCCAGGTAACATCTATGTTATACCAGTAATCTCCAACCTTGACCCTATTCCATACATGGTCGGTGCTGTGTACATACTGTACAGGTATACCAAGCTCCTTCATAATTGCATAAAAGCTGTAGGCATAGCCTGTGCAGGCAGAGTGCTTCCAGTAAAGTGCTTTATATGACCCGCCTGCAAGTATGTCATAGTTATTATGTATTACAAGGTAGTCATGCACAGCTTTAACCTTTTCGTAATCGGATGAAAGTGAGCTTGCTTTTTTAGCAATCTTTTTCACTTTTATTTCGGTCAGCTTTGAGTGGAGCTTTGATGGTTTGCTAAGGTTAATTTTACAGTCGTAATTGCCATCACTATCAATATTGTAGGTATATGTATAGGCGTAAACCTCACAGCCCGTATACATATCGGCATCATTTACCCGGTTATGAATACCAGGGTAGCTGAGACCATCGGGGGAAACCTTACTTTTTACGCTGAAATGTCTGTCACCATTCATACTGTGCTTTACGATAACATCATACATCTCATCCATATCTGATACTGTCTGATTACTTATTGCCGCATTTTTACCGCC
>JAKSQR010000025.1 GCA_024404065.1 Clostridia bacterium
GTAAAATTGATTTAACTAAATCCGTTGAGCCTGAAAATTATAACAGAGATGTTTACATTCGTGTAGTTTTAGGCCCTCAGGACGATATGTTTACAGAAACTGACCTTAAGCTTTTCTTTAAGCAGCAATATTGCGTTACACCATACCTTGACCGTATGGGTATCCGCCTTAATGGTATAGCTCTTAAGGGCAAAAAAGGTATGGATATTATATCAGATGGTATCACCTTCGGCTCAATTCAGATTGCCCGCTCAGGTATGCCCATTATACTAATGGCAGACCATCAGACTACAGGCGGCTACGCAAAAATTGCAACAGTTATCAGTGCTGATTTGCCAAAGCTTGCTCAGGTAAAAACAAATGATATTATTCATTTTGAAAAGGTAAGCATTGAAAAGGCAGAGAAGATTGCTGTTAAAGAAAAGAAATACTTTGAGAAACTTGCTAAGAGGTAATTATGGATTATTCAAATATGCACCCTCAGGAGGTTAAAAAGCTTATCCGTGAGGGTAAAATAGATTTTCAGACATCAGGTATGTGCAATGGCTATGCTCAGGCTAACCTTTGCATTCTTCCTAAGGATTATGCCTTTGATTTTCTTCTTTTTTGTATGAGAAATCCGAAGCCCTGTCCCATTCTTGAGGTTGGTGATGTAGGTTCTAAAGAATTTCACACTATGGCAACTGAGGGCGATATCTGTAAGGATTTTCCAAAGTACAGAATCTGGAAAAATGGTGTGCTTGAAAAGGAAGTAACTGATATAACTGAATATTGGCAGGATGATTTTGTATATTTCTTAATTGGCTGCTCCTTCAGCTTTGAAAGTGAGCTGCTTGAGGCAGATGTACCTGTTCGTCACATTCAAGAGGGCAGAAATGTGCCTATGTTCAATACAAATATAGAGCTTCAGCCTGCAGGCAAATTCCACGGCAACATGGTAGTTTCAATGAGACCTATTCCTGATGAGCTTGTAGTAAAAGCAGTTAATGTAACTGCTTCAATGCCAAGAGTACACGGCTCTCCAATTCAGATTGGTAATCCTGAGGTAATTGGTATAAAGGATGTAAATAAGCCTGATTATGGTGATAGTGTTACCATAAATGAGGGCGAAACTCCTGTATTCTGGGCTTGTGGCGTAACACCTCAGAATGTTGTAATGCAGACTAAACCACCTATTGCAATTACACATTCTCCTGGTCACATGTTTATTACAGATGTTAAAAATGTAAGCTTAAAATATTAAAGGTGATTTTATGTATAAGGTTGACCTTAATTCAGATCTTGGTGAGGGCGCAGCATTTGATGCTGATATAATTCCTCTTATTACAAGTGCAAATATTGCTTGTGGCTTTCACGCAGGTGACAGCGATATAATGGCTGCTACAATAAGGCTTTGTAAGGATAATAATGTAGCTTTTGGTGCACATCCCGGTTATCCTGATAAAGAAAACTTTGGCAGAACAAACATGGATGTTACTCCTGAGCAGGTTTATAATATGACACTTTGTCAGCTTGGTTCACTTGATGCAATGGCAAAGGCTCAGGGCAAAAAGCTTCAGCACGTTAAACCTCACGGAGCTATGTATAATATGGCTGCAAAAAATCCTGAGCTTTCAATGGCTATTGCAAATGCAGTAAAAGATTTTGATGACAGCATTATTCTGCTTGCTCTTTCAGGCTCAGAGATGATAAATGCAGCTAAAAAAGTCGGCATTAAATATGCAAGCGAGGTTTTTGCTGACAGAGCCTATGAGGCAGACGGCACTCTCAGGGCAAGAAAGCTTGAAGGCTCTATGATTACTGATGAAAACGAAGCAATCAGCAGAGTTATCCGTATGGTAAAAGAAGGCAAGGTTACTGCCTACACAGGTGAGGATGTACCCCTTGAGGCACACTCGGTTTGTGTACATGGTGACAGCCCTAAGGCTCTCGATTTTGTAAAAGCTCTTAACAAAGCTTTCAAAGAGAATGATATTCAAACAGTTAATCTTGCAGAGGTTATTAAATAATGAATCTGAGAACTTATGCGGCAATAGATCTTGATGCCGTTTTATATAATTACAATAATACCAGAGCAAAACTGCCACAGGGTGTTAAGCTTTTAGGCGTAATTAAAGCTGATGCTTATGGTCATGGCGCAGTTGCTCTTGGCAGATTACTTGATGATAAATGCGATTTCTTCGGTGTAGCTTGCATTGAAGAGGCTATTGAGCTTAAAGAAGCAGGTATTAAAACACCTGTACTTATTTTAGGCAGGGTTTTCCCATGGGATTATGAATCAGTAGTTAAATACGATATCCGTATCCCCATATTCAGCTTTGATGATGCAAAAGCACTCTCTGATGAGGCTGTTAAGCAGGGCAAAACTGCACCATTTCATTTTTGCATAGATACTGGTATGAGCCGTATCGGCTTCCAGGTAAATGAAGAAAGTGCAGATATATGTGCTGATATAGTAAAGCTTCCTAATATTAAAGCAGAGGGATTATTTTCACACTTTGCTACTGCTGATGAAACTGTACTTACAAAAGCAATTGCTCAGAGAGATAAATACATCTCTTTTGTAAATATGCTTCAGAGCAGAGGGATTGAGATACCTATTAAGCACCTTAATAACAGTGCGGGTATTATGAATTTTGATAAATACTTTGATATGTGCCGTATGGGCATTATCACCTATGGTTTATATCCGTCTGAAGAGGTAGATAAAAACCTGCTTGATATTAAGCCTGTTATGAGCTGGCACGCAAGAATTTCTCACATTAAAACTCTTGAAGAGGGCAGGGAAATATCTTACGGCGGTACATATAAAACTACTGAAAAACGCAGAATTGCTACCATTCCTTTGGGTTATGCTGATGGCTACCCCCGTTGCCTTTCAAATAAAGGTAAGGTAATAGTAAACGGCAAACTTGCTCCTATAGTAGGCAGAGTTTGTATGGACCAGTTTATGGTTGATGTAACTGATATAGACTGTAATACAGGCGATATTGCTACTCTTGTTGGTGAGAATAATGGCGCAGTGCTTACTATGGAAGAGGTAAGTAACGCAGCTTACTCATTTAATTACGAGCTTCCATGCAGAGTTGCAAGACGTGTGCCAAGAGTATATTACAAAGACGGTAAAGTGGTTGATATAAACAATTATCTGCTTTGATTTTTGTGAATAATGCCATATATTATTTTATGCGAAATTTTTATATAATAAATTTATATTTATAAAAGGAGGAGTTATTTTGAAAGAAGCAAAAGCAATGGCCTATGTAAATGCGTATGGCGTTCTTGCTACCCTCGAAAATCTCTGTGAAATCGATGATAAGGCAAAGGCAGTTTGTCAGGGCCTTAAAAATCCTGTTGCAATTTGTATGGACGTTAAAGACGGTCCCTGTGTTACCTACCATTTCTCAAAAGATGGTTGTAAGATGACTGAGGGCGAAGGTGGCTGCACCTGTAAGATGTCTTTTGCATCTCCTGAAAAGTTTAATGCACTTATTGATGAGTCCAAGCCTGGTATTCCTACAAAGAATCCCGTTCAGGTTCTTTCATTCCTTCTTGGTCCTTTCACAAAGCTTACTGATATTCTTACAGCATATCTTATGCCTTCAAAAGAGGCTCTTAAAGAAAGAGATTTCTTTGAGAAATCAACAATTCTTACTATGTACACAATAGCAGGTGCTATCTGTGCTCTTGGTAATAACGATTCTATCAGCAAGGGCTCAGCTTACTACATTTGTGATGGCGATATCGGTATGGGTATCACAGATGCTTGCTATGTTACAATTTGTGCCCGCAACCATCACCTTTCACTTAAAAAGGAAAAGGCTGCTAACCCCAGAGCTGTTATGGAGTTCAAAACTATTGACCTTGCAAACGCTCTTTTTAACGGCACAGCTTCTACAATGGCAGAGCTTTGCGCAGGCAATATTCACCTTGCAGGTATGTGTAATATGATTGATAACATCAACAGAATTCTTGACAGAGTTGCTGTTTATTTAGGTTAAGGAGGTAATGCAGAATGAGTAAGTATCCTGAATATACACACGAAAAATCACAGGAATGGTTTAACAGAGCACTCGCTGCTATTCCTTCAGGCGTTTATGGTCACCTTGGCCCCTCAGAAGGTCTTTTCCTTCCCATCACAAAATGGCCTCTTATGGGCGACCATGCAAAGGGCACATATTTCTGGGATGTAGATGGTAATAAATACCTTGACTTTATGTGTGCTTATGGTCCTAACGTTCTTGGTTACTGCGATGATGATGTTGACGCAGCAGCTATGGAGCAGTTAAAGATTGGTAACTGTACAACATCACCCTCATATAAGATGGTTGAGTGTGCAGAGCTTCTTAAAGATACAGTAGCTTGCGCTGACTGGGCATTCTTTATGAAGAATGGTTCAGATGCTACAACATTTTCAGTAATGTGCGCACGTGCTCACACCGGTAAGAAAAAGATGATGTTCTTCAAGGGCTATTATCACGGTGACTTCCAGTGGGCACAGAAGGCTGACTATCCCGGTATTACACCTGAGGATGTTGCAAATAACATCGTTGTTCCCTGGTTTGATATTGAAGCAATGCAGGAAGCTTATGATGCTTGTAATGGCGATGTAGCAGGTCTTATTGCTCAGCCTTATGACCATGGTAACTTCTTTGATAATAAGTGTGCTTCAAAAGAGCAGTGGGCAAAGGTTCGTAAGTTCTGTGACGACCACGGTATGGTTCTTATCATAGATGATGTTCGTACAGGCTTCAGACTTGACCTTGCAGGCTCAGACCATTACTATGGCTTCAAGGCAGACCTTATCTGCTTCTGTAAAGCTCTTGCAAATGGTTATAATATGTCCGCAGTTTGTGGCGGTGAGCACATGAAGAATACAGCTTCTTCAGTTGTTTACACAGGCTCATACTGGATGAGCGCAGAGCCCTTCGCAGCTTGCCTTGCTTGTATTCCTAAGATGAAGAGACTTAATACTCCTCCCATGTTCCGTGAAAAGGGTATTAAGCTTACTGATGGTTTTAAGGCTGCAGGTAAAGAGCATGGCTTTGACCTTGTTGTATCTGGTGAGCCCGCTCTCTTCTACTTAAGAATTGCTAATGATGACAGCCTTATGCTTCATCAGGAGTGGATTGCTGAGTGCGTAAGCAGAGGTCTCTTCCTTGCTTCTCACCACAACCATTTCATCAACGCTTCAGTTACTGACGAAGATATTGCTCTTGCTATTGATATAGCAGAGGATGCTTTTGGCGTAGTAGCTGCAAGACACCCTGAGCTTGGTCTTAAATAATTAAACTAAGGTAGCGGTAATCTATGCCGCTACCTGTTTTTTATATTTACCACTTTAGCGTGATAATTTGCTAACCTGATAAAATTTATTGTTGACAAATATTTTATATAGGATTATAATTTATTAAACCGTTGAAGAAGAGTGAGTAGATTACGAATCTTTCTTTACAGAGAGCTGCAGATGCTGTAATTGCAGTAAGAAAATCGTATTTGAATGGGCTTCGGAGGGCGAGCAGAAAGGCTTTGCTTAGTATGTGAGACGGAGAGCGACACTTCGTAAAAAATGGTCAGCGTATGATAGTACGCATTAAGTGGGTGATAATTCACCAAGCAGGGTGGCACCACAGGATTTGTTATTTATCCTGTCCCGGCAGTTATGTCGGGGCAGGTTTTTTATTTTATAATCTATTTTGAAAGGAAGTAAAACCTAATGGAAAAGAAAATCCCTTACAAAATTTACTTAGAAGAAAGTGAAATCCCCAAGCAGTGGTACAATGTACGTGCTGATATGAAAAACAAGCCCGCTCCTCTTCTTAATCCCGGCACACTTGAGCCCATGAAGGCTGAAGAGCTTGGTGGCGTTTTCTGTGAAGAGCTTGTAAAGCAGGAGCTTGATAACGACACAGCATATATTGATATCCCTGAGGAAATTCATGATTTCTATAAAATGTATCGTCCATCACCCACAATCAGAGCTTACTACCTTGAGAAGCTTCTTGATACTCCCGCAAAGATTTACTATAAATTTGAGGGTAACAACACATCTGGCTCACATAAGCTTAACTCAGCTATTGCACAGGCTTACTATGCAAAGAAGCAGGGCTTAAAGGGTGTTACTACTGAAACAGGTGCTGGTCAGTGGGGTACAGCTCTTTCAATGGCTTGCTCATATTTCGGCCTTGATTGTAAGGTATATATGGTTAAATGCTCCTATGAGCAGAAGCCCTTCCGTCGTGAAGTTATGAGAACTTATGGTGCTTCCGTTACACCTTCACCCTCAATGGATACAAACATCGGCAGAAAGATTAACGCTGACCATCCTGGTACAACAGGTTCACTTGGTTGTGCTATTTCAGAGGCAGTTGAGGTTGCTACAAGCAATGATGGTTACAGATATGTTCTTGGTTCAGTTCTTAACCAGGTTCTTCTTCATCAGTCAGTTATCGGTCTTGAAGCAAAGGCAGCTCTTGATAAGTACGGTGTAAAGCCTGATATCATTATCGGCTGTGCAGGCGGCGGCTCAAACCTTGGTGGTCTTATCTCTCCCTTTATGGGCGAAAAGCTCAGAGGCGAAGCAGATTACAGAATTATCGCTGTTGAGCCTGCATCATGTCCCAGCCTTACTCGTGGTAAGTATGCTTATGACTTCTGCGATACAGGTATGGTATGTCCTCTTGCTAAGATGTACACACTTGGCTCAAACTTTATTCCTTCACCCAACCATGCAGGCGGTCTTCGTTACCACGGTATGAGCTCCATTCTTTCACAGCTTTATGATGATGGCTATATGGAGGCTACATCAGTTAAGCAGACAGAGGTATTTGAAGCTGCTGAAATGTTTGCAAGAGTTGAAGGTATTCTTCCTGCTCCCGAAAGCTCACACGCAATCCGTGTTGCTATTGATGAGGCTCTCAAGTGCAAGGAAACAGGCGAAGAGAAGACAATTCTCTTTGGTCTTACAGGTACAGGTTACTTTGATATGGTTGCTTATGAGAAGTTCCATAACGGCGAAATGGGCGATTATATTCCCACAGATGATGACCTTAAGGCAAGCCTTGATACTCTTCCCAAGGTTGATAAATAATTAAATTTTAATATCCCTGAGTCGTTTGATTCAGGGATATTTTATGGTAATACTATGAGTAAATGTAAAATTCTTTCATTTGGCGAAGTGCTTTGGGATATTTATCCCGATAAGTCAGTAATAGGTGGCGCACCATTCAATTTTTCTGCTCACGCAGTTATGCAGGGGGCGGATGTAGATTTAATTTCTGCAGTAGGTAAAGATGAGCTTGCCGATAAAACACTTGCCGAAATCAAAAATAAAGGTGTAGGCTGTGAGTATGTTCACGTTTCTCAGTATGATACAGGCTATTGCAGTGTCACCCTTGATAATGGAATACCATCATACAATTTAGTGAGCCCTGTTGCTTATGATGATATAAAGCTTACTGATACTGAAATAAAAGATATAATAAATAGTAATTATAACTATCTTTATGTAGGTACGCTTGCTTTAAGAAATAAGGCATCTTTTAATACGTTCAGAAATCTGGCAAAAGCGTTTAACGGTAAAATTATCTGTGATGTAAATCTTAGGCAGCATTACTATTCAAAGGAGCTTTTGGATTATCTTTTTAATGTTGCTTCTGTAATCAAAATCAGCCGTGAGGAGCTTTCTGCCGTAACCGAAGCCTTAAATCTCAGTGCTGATTATGATATCTTTGCAAAAGAGTTGTCAAAAACTAAGTCCAATATTGAGCTGATTGTTTTAACCCTTGATAAAGATGGCGCAGTAGTTTTTGATTTAAGAAATTCTGAAATAAAAAGCTATTATTCTCAGAAGCCACAAAGCAAAGTATTATCTACTGTAGGTGCAGGGGATAGCTTTTTCGGAGCGTTTATTACATCATATTTCAGTGGGAAATCTCTTTCTGATTGCCTCAATAAAGCGGTAAATGTAAGTGATTATGTTGTTACAAGGCTTGAGGCTATACCTGATTTACCACCTGAATTAAAGAATTAAAATAAGCAGATGCTTTTCGGCATCTGCTTTTGCATTTTATAAAGTTTTATATGTTTCTCCATCAATAAGATTTTTCCACTCAAAATTGCCGTTTTCTATTATCATATATGAGTGTGGGCTGTCTTCTTTTGGTATTGAAACCGAACCGGGATTACAGTAGATAATATCACCGCACTTTTCACATACGGGTATGTGAGTGTGACCGTGAAGCAAAATATCGCCCTTGTGCATAGGAGGCAGGTTTGCTGTGTTGTAATTGTGACCGTGAGTGGCATATATAAATTTATCTCCACTTTCAAAGAAGCAATAATCTGAAAGTAAGGGGAATTTAAGCACCATCTGGTCTACTTCTGTATCACAGTTACCTCTTACACAGTAAATGGAGTCGCTTATTTCGTTAAGCATTTCAATTACTTTTTTAGGGTCATAATCTTTTGGTAAATCATTTCTTGGCCCATGGTAAAGTATGTCACCTAATAGTAAAATTCTGTCTGCTTTTTCTTTTTTGAATGCCTCAAGCATTAAATTGCAGTAGTATGCTGAGCCATGAATATCTGATGCAACAAATAGCTTCAATTTAATTCTCCTTAACCCATAGCGTTTGTAATGGTAACCTCATAAGGCACACCATCACCCATGTATGAGTATTCATTTGTCATTTCTTTATTTGCGTAAATTGTGTATTGATTATTATCATAGGGGATAATCTCTACATTATAAGGCACACCAAATTCAATAGTGCCGTTTCTTTCAGGGTCAGACATCTCTACACAGTTTATAGTAACTGATTTATACTGAATTTCGTCCCATTTTTCAGCGAATCCGTATTTATCAATAGGGCAGTCGTAGTAAAATTTAATTTCACTTTCGTATTCTGTGCCTATATTCCATTTAGCATATCTTAAGGATAAATCTTTTTTGGATATCTCATAATAAGATGATATATCATCTTTGCCAAGACCATCCTCATCAATGTAAGAGTAACTTACATTAAATGTGTAATTCTCTTTGTTTTCGCTTACGTTTACGATATTACCATAAGTAAAATATCCAAAGATGTAGTTATCATTTATGCCTGTGCGCATTACATCCATAGCCTGAGTATCTGCAAGCACATAGCCTACATAATGGTTATCAATATATGACATAAATACATCATTAAAAGCATACTGATATTCTTCGCCTTCACCGTATTCGGGGCTGAGAATTTTCTTTGCTATCATACGGTCGTTACCCATAAGCCAAAGGTTGCTTACAACATCAAGCTTGCCTTTGAAGTATTGCTCAACCTTAATTGTTTTATACTCACCAAGCAATGTAGTAACCTTATTAGCCTGCTCTAAGTCGTACAATGTAAACTCAGCTTCAGAGCTGTCGTCAGTATTATTCTTTTCGGGCATTACTATATTTTCAAGGCGGTAGCTATAAACTGCGTCAGCCTTTTTATATGTAAAGCTGAAGCTTTCTTCATAGCCGAAATCATCATTTTTAACTGTAACCGCAACTACTACATCGTCACCATTAATGGTGTGAGATACGATAAAATCTACTGTGCTGTAATATTCGTCAAAACTGTTTATATAGCCATCAAATCTGTAAATGGCATTCTTTTCTTCAATTTCGTCCTTGATAATCCAACCTGCATTTTTTTCGTCAGGCTCAACAGGAAGGGCATCAGGTCTGAAAAGATACTGTATCTGAATAAGCTCTTCACTTGTAAGATATTTAAGCTTATTCTCTTTTGAGTTTATAGCAACATACCAACCGATAGCATTCCATAAAACATAGTCGTTATTTATGCTGTCAACACTATCAGTAAACATAAAAGCAAGGGCAAGACCTTTGCTTTGATTGTAAAGCAGTTTCTCAACGTTTGCGGGCTCTTCTGTTAAAGCCTGAGTAGTGGTTTCTGTAGTAGTTTCATCAATAGTTTTTTTGCCACAGGAGGCAAAGGAAAGCAATAGAATAATAGAAAGAATAACTGCGGTAATTTTTTTCATACCAATTCTCCTTATCTGTTAGGTCCCTGTCTGCCGGCGTGTAAAAGAAGCTTTACAAGCTTATAGTTTCTGTAGGTTGTCTTGTTATCAAAGGTCATTGTTTTTCTGTAATCTGAGCCCCATTCAGGTACAAACTCATTATTAGGGTTATGAGTTTTAATAAATGCACAAACAGATTCAAACATTTCCTTTTCGATTTTATAGTCAACCTCAGTAAATGGGCGCCAGTTTGTTTTCAGGTTGCCAAAAGCGTATGGCATATCAGCACAGTGCCAGTTTCTTTTGTTGTCACCAGGTAAATCATGGTCAAACATATAGGTATAGCACTTGTTTTTATTTTGCTTACCGGCAGTTTTTGCCCAAAGCTTATCGGTAAATCTTAAAACAGGGGGCAGCATATCAAGGCTGCACATACCGATAAGGTAAGCAATATCAGGTATATTCTTTACTGAAATCCTGTCTTCTCTGAGTATATATGGGTCAAATACGGGGAAGGTGTACTTCATTCTTGTAAGCTTATTATATGAGTTATATACATTAAGCCATGAGTAATACAGAGTTTTCGGGTCAACCTTGCGAAGCTCCTCCATATTTTTAACTCCTGCCTCTTTTATAACCTTTTCCCAATAAGGCTTAGTATCCTTAGCGTGCATAGGCTTATTAACTGTACGAATCATAGTTGCAGCACTCATCATATAAGCGCCCTTAAAGTAATCTTTATTAAGGTCACTTGTAAGCTGAATATCAACACTCATACAGCCTGCACTCTGACCCATTATTGTAATATTATCAGGGTCACCGCCAAAGGCTTTGATATTCTCTTTTATCCATTTAAGAGCCATCTGCTGGTCAAATAAACCAAAGTTACCACATACACCGTTTTCGTCAGTTAAATCAGGATGTGAGCAGAAGCCGTAAGGACCAAGGCGATAGTTAATAGTAGCATAAACTATGCCTTTCTTTGCAAACTCCTGACCCTTAATGTGGCTTTCATTACCGCTACCGCCTGTAAATGTGCCACCATGTATATATATTGCAACGGGGTGATTTTCTCCCTCTGATGGGGTCCAGATATTAAGGAAAAGGCAATCTTCGCTATATGTAAACTCAAGACCTCTTCTGAATTCGTTATGGTAAAATGCGTTTACAGTAGCGTCATCCTCAAAAGCTCTGTGCTGATAGCAGCAGGCACCCCATTCGGTAGCATCATAAGTGCCGTCCCATTTTGTAACCTGAGTAGGGTATTTCCACCTTTCGGCAGTAGCATATTTTATGCCTCTGTATTCGTTATAGCCTTCAAATACTAAGCCCTTGATATCACCACATAAGGTGTTTTTTATAATTGTTTCCATATTAATCACCCAGATAGTTATTTTTATTTATTATACAATAATCGTTACCCATTTACAATAAGATTATATACCGAAAATATAACATAAAAAAACATCCTTCCATAATTATAGGAAGGATGCCATGTAGCAATATAATTTTGTGAAAATTTTAAAACTGTAAATTATTGTAAATCATAAATCACTTTGCGAATATCTTCATCAATGCAAATCGCTCTGTCTGCAATTTCTTTTGGTACTGATGCGTCTCCAAAATTTATGCAGGCGTAGGTGGCATTTTCATTTTCTGCAGTATATTGCCAGAAATCCCATTTATCCATGTGCTGTTTCAAAATCTCAGGGTCACGGACAGGGTCGTTGTTTTTATCAATCAGATTATCATAATGCTCAATGGTATTCATAATATGCTCCAATTATTTTTTATAAACTAAACAAATTATATACCACAAATCAAAAATTTTCAATATTAAGGCAGTTGCAATAGAATTTACAATAATGATATAATTACTTACAAAAACAAGTCTATAAATTAAGAAAAGGTTTAATATATGAGAAGGATATCTTCAATAATAATGCTGATAATTATGATGATTAGTTCAGTATTTTCCAATGCCTGCAAAAGCTTCAAAAAATACACAGTTACGTTTAATCTTAATTATATCGGCGCATCTCAGGTTGAGCCTCAGCTTGTTAAGTATGGAAATATTATTGAGGCACCTGCCGACCCCAACCGTGATGGCTATAAGTTTATCGGCTGGTTTAAAGAGGCTGAAAATGCTGATAAATGGGATTTTACAAAAGATAAAGTAACGCACGATATAACTTTATATGCTTATTGGTGCTTAGCTTCAGATGAGCCTTTTGCTTTGAATACTCAGCATAAAGATTTTTCTGCACTGTTAACACCTGAAGCACAGGAAAGCGCCTACAAGTATCTTATAAATTTTTTGCCGTCTTTAAATGGTGATATTCAGCCATACGTTGGCGACCCTATGCCATATTATGAGAATGGAGTATTTTACATTTATTATCTTAAAGATGGTGGCAACTCCTATAATCATTCCGTTTATTTAACCACAACAACAGATTTTCTGCACTTTGCTGAGGTTGATGAGCCTGTGCTTGAAGCATCACGAAGTGGCGGTCAGGATGAATGGATTGGCACAGGCAGTGTTGTAAAGGTTAAAGAGAAATATTATTTTTTCTATACAGGTCATACCTCAGACGAATCTTATGAATATAAAGAAAAAATAATGCTTGCTGTTGGTGACGACCCATACCATTTCAAAAAGGTTGATGGCTTTCAGATTACTCCACCCGATAAGTTAGGTCAGAAAAGAGATTTCCGTGATCCACAAGCTTATTATGATTCAAATAAAGATAAGATTTATATGACGATCACCGCCTCAAAAAATGGTGTTGCCTGCGTGCTGAAATACACTATAAATCCTGAGCTTACAAGCATTAAATATAATGGCATTTTATTCTCTGATTCTTCTGAAACTTTTTGGAATTTAGAGTGCAGCGATTGCTTTAAAATAGGGGATAAGTGGTACCTTACCTATTCTGCTCAGGATGATACGTTATGGTATGCAATGTCTGATAAGCGTTTTGGCAAATACAGTGAGCCTGTTCGTCTTGAAGGTAAGCTTTTTTATGCAGCTAAACATATTTCTGATGGCAAAAACAATTATATGGTTGGTTGGGCTCGCCGAGGCGAATCTTTATCGTCTATGCAGGAAATATCTGCGTGGGGCGGCAACTTAGAATGCCAGCAATTAATTCAGAAAAATGATGGCACATTAGCACTTGCTCCGGTGCATACTGTTAAGAATGCAATGAATCAAAGGCAAAAGCTTCTTGTTGATGGTGCTGAAATTTCGCTTAAATCCGCAAATGATTATAATTATAAAGAGGCATTTACTGCTTATGAGCGTTTTATGATAACCGGTAAATTCCGCTTTAGTGGTGATGGCTCTTTTGGCTTAGCTTTTGACTATGATGGAAACAAAGCGGATTATAAGCTTATTTCCATTGACCCACAAAGTAACTGTGTCCGTCTGTCTTTCAACGAAGGCAATTCTGATATAACAGAAATTGCTGCAAACTTAGAAAAAAACAGAGATTATACCTTCACATACATACAAGAAGGCTCAGTTGGCACGTTTTATATTGGTGGTATAGCAGCTTTAACAGTACGTGTTTATGGCGTTACAGGCAAGCCTGTCAGTTTGTTTGCCCAAAATAATAATGTCGTATTCTCAGACCTGAGAGAATATACCATGGAGTAAAAGATATATATTATATTGCAGTTATTTACTGAATGTGCTATTATGTATTTGTTCAAAGGAGAACTATTGGTTTTTAAGCCATAGTTCTCTATTTTTAATTAAAACGAGGTTTTATATGAATATTTTTGATATTTTAGGTCCCGTTATGGTTGGACCTTCAAGCTC
>JAKSQR010000026.1 GCA_024404065.1 Clostridia bacterium
TTGAAAGACGGCTCATTAAAAGGCCGGCAAGTATTGCGCCGGATATACAAAAAAGAACTGTGGTTTCAGCCATATATTATCCTCTCTCCTAAGGAAAAACCCTATATGAAAATATATTTTATTTGCTTAATTAGGTATATCACTTTCAAAGGCATAATTCAAGGTGAAAATAGCATAAATTACACAATATTTATAATGTTTTTTTCATAAACTCTTTATTTATTAAAATTTTTATAATATAATACAATAGATAAAATGGGTATGTGTGTTTTAATCAGCCCTAAAACAGTGCCATTTGGAGGTCACAGTATGGAAAAATATCTTATTAACCCCAATCAGAAAATGTCAAAAATCTGTAAGGATATTTACGGCAACTTTTCAGAGCATCTTGGCAGATGTATTTATGAGGGACTTTTTGTTGGTAAGGATAGCGAAATTCCCAATGTAAACGGTATGCGTAAGGATGTAGTTGAAGCCCTTAAAGATATGGGTCTGCCCGTACTTCGCTGGCCAGGTGGCTGCTTTGCAGATGAATACCATTGGAAGGATGGCATTGGTCCCCTTGAAAACAGAAAAAAGATGATTAACACCCATTGGGGCGGAGTTACTGAGGATAACAGCTTTGGTACTCACGAATTTTTTGAGCTTTGCGAACAGCTTGGCTGTGACCCTTATATTACTGGTAATGTTGGCAGCGGCACCGTTCAGGAAATGAGCGAATGGGTTGAGTATATGACCTTTGGTGGCGAAAGCCCCATGGCAAATCTTCGCCGTCAGAATGGCAGAGAAGAGCCCTGGAAGCTTACCTACTTTGCAGTAGGTAACGAAAACTGGGGATGCGGCGGTTGTATGGACCCGGTATTTTATGCTAACACATACAGACGCTATCAGACCTATGTAAGAAATTACTCAAATGATAACAGAGTTTACAAGGTTGCCTGCGGTCCTAATGCAGAGGACTATAACTGGACCGAAGAGCTTATGAAGAATGCACGCTGGCACATGAATGGTCTTGCCCTTCACTACTACACCATTACCCACGATTGGGGTCATAAGGGCAGCGCTACAGAGTTTGATGAGAAGGAATATTACGACTGCCTTGCCGCAGCATATAAGATTGATTCCATCATTTCACGCCATCTTGAAATAATGAACAGATACGACCCCGATAAGAGAGTTGACCTTATTGTTGATGAATGGGGTACATGGCACGATGTAGAGCCCGGCACAAATCCCGGCTTCTTATATCAGCAGAATACAATGAGAGATGCTATTGTTGCTGCTCTTTCACTTAACATTTTCAATAAGCACTCTGACCGTATCAGAATGTGTAATATTGCTCAGACCATCAACGTGCTTCAGTCAGTAGCACTTACCGATGGTGCAGATATGGTGCTTACACCAACCTATTACACCTTCAAGATGTTTAAAGACCATCAGGAAAACACCCTTCTTGGCTCATACATTACATCTGAAAATATTGACACTGCCAAGGGCAAGCTTCCCACCCTTTGCGAGAGCGCATCAATAGATGAAAACGGCGTTGTTTACTCAACAATCACAAATACATCTGCAACCGAAATGAAGGAAGTACTTTGCCAGCTTGCAGATACACAGGTTAAGTCAGTTAAGGCTGAGATTCTTACTGCTAAGATGGATGCCTTCAATACCTTTGACAGTAAGGATGCTGTTAAGACAGCTGAGTTTACTGATTTTGAGGTTACTGCTGACGGCTTCAAGGCAAATATCCCTGCCTGCAGCGTAGTTAAGTTTGTAATTGAAAGATGAGTGAAGCTTTAAGAGTTTGCAAAAGATGTCTTCTGCTTCAATGCGGAAAGGAAGACATTATGGCAGATATAAAAGAGAGAATAAAAAAACTGAGTGCAGACGAAAAAACACCTGATGATTTATACAGGCAGAGGCTTGCAGTTTGTAAGGAGTGCGATTTCCTTGCAGATGGCACCTGCCTTAAATGCGGCTGCTACCCGGAATTCAGAGGTGCATTTGTTAAGAATAAATGCCCACAGAAAAAATGGTAATTAGTTTATGAGAAAAAGTATTTCAATATTTGTGCTTGCACTTGCAGTTTTGCTTTGCTTTTCTGCTTGCCATAAGCTTGATGGCAGAGCAGGTGATGATGAGAGCACAGAGCCTTTGAGCGTTACTACCTCTACTGAAGTTACATCAGAAGCAGAAACAGAAAGTGAGGCTTTGTCAGAAACGGAAAGTGAAACAGAAGAGCCCTCCACATCAAAGGCAGAGCAGGTGCTTACAACAATTTCCACCACAACTGCAAAGGTAACTTCTACTTTGGCACAAACTACAACAAAAAAAGAAACAACCACTGAGAAGCCCGCTTCAACAACCGCCTATCAGGGCACTGTGCCCGGCAATAAATACGGTGTAATTATTACCAACATAAACGGCAGACTTATAGTTGACCGTACATGGTATACAGGCACTTATAATGAGCTTTTGCCTGCAGCAAGGTCAAACCTCAACAAATACTCAGGCTATATCAGTGAGGTGCTTCGCCTTACAAATCAGATGCGTGCCGAAAAGGGTCTTAAGCCCCTCACATTAAGTGATAAGCTTTGTGAGCAGGCATGTGTAAGGGCTGAGGAGGTTGCCTGGAGCGGTAAGCATAGCCACAGAAGACCTGACGGCACATTTTTCTCCGAGCTTTTCAAAA
This sequence comes from Clostridia bacterium, assembly GCA_024404065.1. GTDB lineage: Bacteria > Bacillota > Clostridia > Oscillospirales > Acutalibacteraceae > CAG-177. Next base: position 2,693 of record JAKSQR010000026.1, read on the forward strand.
TTAACGGCTACACCACTGGTTTTACAGGTGAAAATCTGGGCTGGGGCTACAGTACAGCCTCCGCAGTATGTGAAGCATGGAGAGCATCCGAAACTCACTATGCAAATATTATGGATGCAAGGTTTGTAAGAATAGGCATTGGCGTTGCCGCAAACCCTGACCCTGACGGCAAGCTTATATGGGTACAGCATTTCTATTCTGAGTAAGGTGATATTATGGATTTAAGAGTAGGCGATGAGCTTATTATGAAAAAAAATCACCCCTGCGGCTGCAATAAATTTGCAGTGCTTCGCATAGGTGCAGATATTAAAATCCGTTGCACATCCTGTAATCGTGAGGTTATGCTGGAGCGTGCAAAGGTGGAAAAAAACATTAAAAAGGTAATGCGTGACGAAAATGCTGGATAAACTTAAAGAGGTTGAGGTGAAATACGAAAAGCTGAATGAAAGGCTTTGCGAAGGTGATATTTCATCCAACATTGAAGAGTATAAAAAAATAATGCAGGAGCTTAAGTCCATCACTCCCGTAGTTGAAAAGTACAGAGAGTACAAAAAAATTGAGAGTGATATGAATGAGGCAAAGGAGCTTCTTGATGCAGGCGGACTTGACCCCGACTTCAAAGAGATGGTTAAAACTGAATTTGAGGATTCAGTAAAAAACCTTGAGGTATGTGGTGAAGAGCTTAAAATTCTTCTTCTGCCTAAAGACCCTAACGATAATAAAAATGTTATTGTTGAAATCCGTGGTGGTGCAGGTGGTGAGGAGGCCTCCCTTTTTGCAGGTGTGCTTTACAGAATGTACTCCATGTATGCGGAGAGCAAGGGCTGGAAAAGTGAAATTGTTTCCTCCAACCCCACAGAGCTTGGCGGTTTTAAGGAAGTCAGCTTTATGATTGAGGGCGAGGGTGCTTACTCAAGATTAAAGTTTGAGAGCGGTGTACACAGAGTGCAGCGTGTGCCCGAAACCGAAAGCCAGGGCAGGATTCAGACCTCCACAGCCACAGTTGCAGTTTTGCCTGAGGCAGAGGATGTTGATATAGATATAAACCCAACAGATTTGCAGATTGATACCTTCCGTTCAAGCGGTGCAGGCGGTCAGCATATCAATAAAACTGAAAGTGCCATCCGTATTACTCACATTCCAACAGGTGTTGTAGTTGAGTGTCAGGATGAGCGCAGCCAGTATAAAAATAAAGATAAGGCAATGAAGGTGCTTCGCTCAAGGCTACTCGAAGCAGAGAGAGAAAAACAGCAGAGCGCCATTGCCGGTGAAAGAAAAGCACAGGTTGGTACAGGTGACCGCAGTGAAAGAATACGCACCTATAATTTCCCACAGGGCAGAGTAAGCGACCATCGTATTAACCTTACACTTTATAAAATTGAGTCCATTGTAAACGGTGACCTTGATGAGATTATAGATGCCCTCGTTACAGCGGACACAGCAGAAAAGCTAAAAGCAGATACGGAGCAGTAAAATGAAAACCCTTTACCTTAAAGCAGAGGATGAAAATTCAATAGCTGTTGCGGCGGATATCCTTAAAAAGGGCGGTCTTGTGGCAATTCCCACAGAAACGGTTTACGGCCTTGCAGCCGATGCCCTTAACCCTGAGGCAGTAAAAAATATTTTTATTGCAAAGGGCAGACCACAGGATAATCCCCTCATAGTCCACGTATCCTCTCTTGAGGAAATACCACCATTGGTTGATGAGGTTGACCCAAGGCTTTATAAATTGGCAGAGAAATTCTGGCCGGGTCCTCTTACAATTATTCTTAAAAAATCCTCACTTATTCCTGATGAGGTAAGTGCAGGTCTTGATACAGTGGCAATCCGTATGCCATCCCACCCCATAGCAAATAAGATTATAAAAGAATCAGGTGTACCACTTGCGGCACCAAGTGCCAACGCCTCAGGTAAGCCAAGCCCCACAAGGGCAAGCCATGTGCTTGAGGATATTGATGGCAAAATAGATGCCATAGTAGATGGCGGCAGCTGCAGTGTAGGTGTGGAAAGTACAGTTATCACACTTGCCACAGAAATTCCTACCCTGTTAAGACCAGGCGGAGTTACTCCTGAGGAGCTAAGTGAAGTGCTTGGTGAGATTGAAATATCCCACGCAGTTTTTGAAAAGCTGAATGAAGGGGAAAAGGTACAATCTCCGGGTATGAAATATAAGCACTACGCCCCTAAGGCACAGGTTACCATAGTAAAGGGCAGCTTTGAAAATTATTGTAAATTTGTAAAAGCCCAGAAGGAAGAAACCTGCGCAGTATGCTTTGAGGGCGAAGGCAAAAATTTTGATAAATACATAGAATACGGCAGTGCCGATAATTCTCTTGCTCAGGCTCAGCATATTTTTGACGCTCTGCGTGAGGTAGATGCAATGGGCTGCAAAACTGCCTTTGTAAGATGTCCTGTTACCACAGGTGTAGGGCTTGCAGTTTATAACAGACTTTTAAGGTCCGCCGCATTCAGAGAGATAAATCTTGATATAAATATTCCCGTTTATGGTCTTACAGGTCATACGGGTGCAGGCAAATCCACAATAGGTGAAATGCTTGAAAAAGCAAACCTTAAGGTAATAGATACAGATTCCCTTGCCCGCAAGGCAGTTGAGAGCAGAGATGTAATTGACAGACTGTGTAAAGCATTCGGTGATGACATTATAAAAGATGGTGTGCTTGAGAGAAAAGCACTTGCCCGTAAGGCTTTTAAGGATGAGGAAAGCACAAAGCTGCTAAATTCCATAACTCACCCCGAGATTACAAGGCTCACCATTGAGGCAATTCACTTAGCAGAGAATGAAGGCAAAAAGGGCGCAGTAATTGATGCCCCCGTGCTTTTTGAAAGCCCCCTTACAGCAGTGTGCAACAAGATAATATGTGTAGTTGCCCCTGAGGAAGTAAGACTTCAGCGCATTATGGAGCGTGACGGCATAAGCCGTGAGGATGCACTTATCAGAATGGGTGCGCAAAAGAGTAAAGAATATTATGTTTCAAAATCAGATTTTGTGATAGAAAACAATAATCTCAACGAAACTGAAAAAATAATTTCTGAATTTCTTAAGGAGGAAATGTTATGAGCAAAAAGAACGAAGCAGATGCATTAAAGGAAGAGTTATTCTTCAGCCCAAAGCATGCAAATTATATCTGCACCGAAAAGGAAATAGCTGCCGCAGATAAATTCTGCGTTGACTATATGAAGTACTTAAACGAGTGCCGCACAGAGAGAGAGGCTTGTGCTTACACAATCGCCCTTGCAGAGAAGCAGGGCTATAAGCCTTTTGATAAGAATGCAAAGTACAAAGCAGGGGATAAGGTATATTCCAGCATTCACAATAAGGCAGTTATACTTTGCACCATAGGTAAAAAGAGTGCAGCAGAGGGTGTAAGAATACTTGCAGCCCATATTGATTCACCCCGCCTTGACTTAAAGCCAAATCCACTTTACGAAAAGGCTGAGCTTGGCTATTTCAAAACTCACTACTATGGTGGTATTAAAAAATATCAGTGGCCTACAATTCCACTTGCCCTTCATGGTGTTATCTATAAGCAGGATGGCACTCAGGTAAATGTACGCATAGGTGATGCAGAGGGTGAGCCTAAGTTTGTAATTACTGATCTGCTTCCTCACCTTGATAAGCAGCAGGCAGACAGACCTATGAATAAGGTTATTCAGGGCGAAGAGCTTAATATTCTTATCGGTAGTCGTCCCTTCGGCAAAGAGCCAGGTGACAAGATGGTAAAGCTTGCACTTATGAAGCTGCTTAATGAGAAGTACGGCATAGTTGAGGCTGATTTCCAGAGTGCAGAGCTTGAGGCAGTGCCTGCATATCCTGCTACAGATATCGGCTTTGACCGCAGCCTTATCGGCTCTTACGGTCACGATGACAGAGTATGTGCATACCCCTCAATTATGGCAGCATTTGCAGTAAAGAAGCCCGAGTATACAACAGTAACTGTACTTACAGATAAGGAAGAAACAGGCTCTGACGGTAACACAGGTCTTCAGAGTGCATACCTTAAGCATTTCATCAGTGATATCGGCGCTCTTGAAGGTGTACCCGGCAGAGATGTTATCAGAAACAGCCAGTGTCTTTCAGCCGATGTTAATGCAGGCTTTGACCCCACCTTCCCCTCAGTAATGGAGGAGAATAACTGTGCATACCTTAACAGAGGTATTGTGCTTACAAAGTACACAGGCGGCGGCGGTAAATACAGCACCAACGACGCAAATGCAGAGTTCGTTTCAAAAATCAGAATTGCATTTAACAACGCAGATGTTGTATGGCAGACAGGCGAGCTCGGTAAGGTAGATGAAGGCGGCGGAGGAACAGTTGCAAAGTATATTGCAAACCTTGGCGCAGATGTTGTAGATGTAGGTGTGCCTGTACTTTCAATGCACGCTCCTTATGAAGTTGTTGCCAAAACAGACGTTTATATGGCATTTAAGGGCTTCAAAGCCTTCCTTGAGTATTAAAAATAGCGATACAAAAAAATTGACATTGTCACTAAATGGTGCAGAGACCGGAAAAATGGGGTATTGTTAACAGTTTGTTAATAATTTCGCAACAAAAAATGAGAAATCTTCCTATAAGATACCACAAAAGGACCGATGTGTCCTAATTGATATTGACATCTTCTTTTTTCATTTTTATTTTCTCTTTCCCCAAGTAACGCCGGATGCTGCACACATCCGGCGTTACCTCTTTTATGGGAGTAACCGCCGGAGTATGTAATTATCTTCAACAAGTCAGGAAATATAAAAATGGTTAAGAGAGAGTATCCGATAGTAACAGTTACCCCAAAGGCAGAGGCATCCCTGCGCAAGGGTCACCCCTGGGTTTATGGGGAGGAAATAATATCTGTATTTGGTGAGCTTATAAATGGTGAGCTTTGCGATGTGCTTACCAAAAAAGGTGCTTACCTCGGCACAGGCTTCATCAGTCTTGAAAGTAAAATAAGAGTGCGTATTATTTCAAATAATGCAAACGAAACCTTTACTCCTGCATTCTGGGAGAGAAGGTTAAAATATGCAGTGGAATACCGCCGCACAGTAATGGGCGAGGATTTCAGCAACTGCCGCCTTGTATTTGGCGAGGCAGATGGTCTGCCCGGTCTTACAATTGACAGATTTTCAGATATACTCGTTTCTCAGGTGCTGTCCTTTGGTATGGATAAAATCAAGGGTATGATTTATGAAACCCTTGTCAGGATTCTCAGGGATATGGGCGAAACCATAAACGGTGTTTACGAGCGCAATGATGTAGCAATACGTGAGCTTGAGGGTCTTACACAGTATAAAGGCTGGTATGAGGCAATTCCTCACCCCGATGAAACAGTTACTGAGATAACAGAGAATAAAATTAAATACAGTGTGGATTTTGAAAACGGACAGAAAACAGGATTCTTCCTTGACCAGAAATATAACAGACTGGCAATTCAGAAAATAGCAAAGGGCAAAAGAGTGCTGGATTGCTTTACTCACACAGGCTCATTTGCAATGAATGCCGCCATAGGCGGAGCAGAGCATGTTACAGCCGTTGATATAAGCCAGACTGCAGTTGATATGGCAAGGCACAATGCTCAGGTAAATAATCTTGATGACCGTATGGATTTCATTGCAACCGACGTTTTTGATTTACTTCCTGAGCTTGATAAAAAAGGCGGTAAGCCCTACGACTTTATTATTCTTGACCCACCTGCATTTACAAAAAGCAGAAAAACCGTAAATAATGCAGAGAAGGGCTACAAGGAGATAAACTACAGAGCAATGAAGCTGCTGCCCCGTGGTGGTTACCTTGCAACCTGCTCCTGCTCTCATTTTATGAAGAGTGAGCTTTTTGAAAAAATGCTTGTTTCCGCTGCAGCGGATGCAGGTGTACAGCTTAAGCAGATTGAGGTGCGCAGGCAGTGCTGCGACCATCCTATATTATGGAATGTCCCCGAAACAGATTATCTTAAATTTTACATTTTTCAGGTGGTGTAAATTATGTTTTATGAAAACTGGATGAGCTACATTAAGGACGATACTAAAATTACAAAGCTTGCTATGCCCGGCGCTCACAATGCTGCCACAAAGGGTATGCTTTTCCCCGGCAGATGTCAGGACGGCACACTGCTTGAGCAGTATGAGTATGGTGTGCGTAAATTCGGCATACGCCTGAAAAGAAAAAAGAATGGTAAGCTTTATATTTCCCACAGTGTTTCCACAGGTATGAGGGCAGAGGAGGCTTTCTCCTACTTTGATGAAATCCTCAATAAGTATGATGATTTCTTTATAATTGATATAAGAGTTTACCCCGACCAGCCTATCGGACCTCTCACATTCCATTTTGATTGTGACCCCGCAGAGGTTGACGCTCTTATAGAGAAATATCTTCAGCCTGAGGTTTATGCTCTTACCGATTTTGATGATATAAGAAATGTTACTCTCGGCGATATAAAAAAGAGTGGCAAGCGTTATGTAATCCATAACGAAAAAGAGCTTTATAAATACAGCAGAAATGTACATCTGCTTGAGCCATGGGACCCCAAGGTATTTGGCTTAAAGCCTGAAAAGTTTGTTAAGGAGGACCTTAAATATCTCAAGGAGCTTGAGAGTGAAGGCTTCTTCTGGTTCCAGACTCAGCAGACCCCAAATATCGGCACAGAAAATGGTCTTAAATGGCCACCCACTCTTGATAAATTATTAAGACCCCACTTCCCATGGATGATGGAGCAGATAGCAAATGACCCTGTAATGCTTGAAAAGGTTAATATAGTTGCAGGCGACTTTATGACTGCTGACCACATGAAGGAAAATGAAATACTTTACCTTAACCTTGCAAAGGATGTAGTTAAGCCTGAGCTCAGGGATGTTTACGCAAAGGCAATAGGTAAGGATATATGAAATTAACAGTACTTGGCAAATATGGTCCTTACCCAAAGGCGGGTAACCACGCCTCAAGCTGCTATCTTGTATCCGATAATGGTACAAATTTAGTAATGGATATGGGCCCCGGCTCCCTTTCAAAGCTATGGGAAAAGATTGACATCAGAGAAATAGATGCAATTTTTATTTCCCACCTTCACTATGACCATACAAGCGATTTGCTTCCATTCAGATACCTGCTTGAGGATCTTGACCACACAGTTACTATTTACACACAGCTTGATGAAACCGAGTGGTGTAAGCTCCTCTTTGACCACCCAAATTTTAATGTAATCGGTGTTACATCAGAGAGCAGGGTGAATGTAGGCAGTATGGAGCTCAGCTTTTATGATATGAAGCACACTGTACCCTGCCTTGCAGTTAAAATAAAAGGCAGCAAAACCTTGGTTTATACAGGGGATACCCTTTATAACGATAATATACCATCAGCTATTGACGGTGCAGATGCAGTGCTTATGGATTGCTCAAAGCCTGCAGGCTTTAATGGACCACACATGAATGTGGAAATAGCAAAAGATATTTATGATAAGTACAATATCAAAATTATCTCAACCCATTTAAGCCCCGATTATGACCCAAGTGAAGAATATAAAAATTACCCTGCAATTATTACTGCAGAGGAAAATACAACTTATGAAATCTGAGGTATTACTATGGCAAAATACAGTTCAATGATAATCGGTCATTCATCACTTGACCACAATACAGACCACGAAGGCAACACAGTAAATATTGTCGGCGGTGCAGTTGTGTTTTCATCTGCTTCTGCTTACGCTCTTGGCCACAATGTGCTTGCAGTAACTAAAAACGCTGAAAAGGATATGGAAGAAAGACGCTCTGCTTTTACTATCCCTCAGGAAAATATTATCTTTTTACCCAGCGAAAAAAGTACTGAGATGGTAAATATTTACCACACAGCAGATAAAGAAAGACGCACCTGCTTCAATAAGTCAAAGGGCGACCCCTTCAAGGCTTCCGAAATTCCTGAGGCAGATTGCGCAATTTACCACCTTGCAGGTCTTGTATTTGGCGACTTTGATAAGGAGCTTATCATCTCACTTGCAAAAAGAGGCGATGTTGCAGTTGATGTACAGGCAATGCTTCGCCATGTAAATCCTGATGGTACAATGCATTTTGAGGATTGGGCAGATAAAAAAGAGTGCCTTCCTTATGTTAAATATCTTAAGACCGATGCCGCAGAGGCAGAAATTATGACAGGCTGCTCTGACCGTAAGGAGGCTGCAAAGCATCTTTACTCATGGGGCGCAAAGGAAATTATGATTACTCATAATACAGAGGTTCTTATCTATGATGGTAATGAGTTTTACACCTGCCCTATCAAGGCACGTAATTTAAGCGGTCGTACAGGCAGAGGCGACACAACCTTTGCTGCATATATAAATGAGCGCCTTAATAAGAGCATCCCCGATGCACTTCTTACCGCTACTGCAACCGTTTCACTTAAAATGGAAACACCCGGCCCCTTCAAGGGAACAAGAGAAGATATTGAAAATTATATTAAAGAGCTTTATTGATTGGGAAAGATATGAAAAAATTACTCAGCATAATTCTTATGATTATGGTGCTTATGGCATCCTTCAGCTTTACTGCAGATGCCCTTTATAATGAGTACCTTGAAAACGAACTTTACTCTGAATGTGCCATACTTGTATGCACAGATAATAACGAAGTAATATTTGCAAAAGAGCCTGATAAGCAGACTAAGCCTGCCTCACTTACAAAGGTAGTTACTGCCCTTGTAGTGCTTGATGAGCTTAAGGATTTAAGCGAGGTTTATACTGTGCCTCAGGGCTGCATTGATGAGCTTATGGGTACAAACAGCTCCTTAGGTGGTCTTAAGGCAGGGGAGCAATACGCAATTTATAATCTGCTTTGCTGCCTGCTTGTACACTCTGCAAATGATGCTGCTACCACCCTTGCTTACCGCATTACAGGTGATGACAGACAGGCTTTTGTGGATAAGATGAACGCTAAGGTTGAGGAGCTCGGCTGCACTAACTCCCATTTTATGAATGTACACGGTCTTGATGATGACGACCAGTATACATCTGCAAGGGATATGGCAATTATATTTGCAAAGGCAATGGAAAACCCTGTGTTTGCAGAGATTGTTGCTATGCCAAGCTACATATTACCTGAGTCAAATATGCAGAAGGAAAGAAAGATTGCCACCACAAACTTTACAATCCTTCCCGGCTATAAGGATTATTACTGCCCTAATGAAATCGGCGGTAAAACAGGCACCACCTCAGGCGCAGGTCACAACCTTGTTTCTGCTGCAACCAAAAACGGCTACAACTATGTCTGCGTTGCAATGGGTGCCCCTAAGGAAGATTTTGATAATGACTACGTAGATGAAAACGGCGCATTCCTTGATACCAAAGCAATGTATGACTGGGCTTATGATAATTTAAGATTGGTTTCCATTGCTTCCGCCTCAAAAATTGTTGGCGAAGTAAAGGTTAAATACGGCAAGAGTGCAGACCACGTTACACTTTGCCCCTCAGAGAATTCACTTGGTCTTATGCCAAAGGGCGTTACTGCAGACAGCCTGCTTATTATTGTAGATGAAAAAACAGCCCCTGAGGTTGTAAATGCACCACTTAAAAAGGGTGACTATATCTGCAAGGGTGAGGTAATGTATGCGGATAACTCAGTAGCAGAGATTGACCTTGTAGCATCTCAGGATGTTAAGCGCAGCTACTTTGCCTACTTTATGGGTGAGCTCAGCACATGGGTAAGCTCAAAGGCATTTAAGCAGGGCGCAGTAATTGTATTTGTAGTGCTAATTGCCGTTGTGCTTTTAGGCTATATGGTATCTGCTAAAAATAAGAAATCAAAGAAAAAATCATAATTAAAGCACCCATCAGGGTGCTTTTTAATAAAGGCAGTGAAAAAATGGAGCTTTTAATTTTTCCCACTCCTGAAAATGTAATAATAAACGATGGCGAATTTGTATTTACCGAAAATACAGAAATAAAATTTGCTGAGAGTAAAAATCTTAAATCAGGTGCATATAAGCTTTGCATAGATAATGATATTACTATTACTTATGGTGATGAGAGCGGCAGGGTAAACGGTTATAACACCTTAATGCAGCTTAAAAGAAACTATGATGGCAAAATTCCCACATGTGTTATTGAGGATGAGCCAAAATACAGCTACCGTGGATTTATGTTAGACTGCGCAAGGCATAGCTTTACCCTTGATGAGATTAAAAAAATTATAGATGAGCTGGCGCTGCTAAAATTTAATTACTTTCACTGGCACCTTACTGATGACCAGGGATGGCGTATAGAGAGCGAAAAACACCCTGAGCTTATAAGCACAGGCTCAAAGCGTAAAGCAAGCTGGTTTGATGATGGCAAAGAATACTCTGCTTATTTTACAAAGGCAGAAATGAAAGAGATTGCAGCTTACTGTAATGAGCGAGGCATCTCCGTTATTCCTGAGTTTGATGTGCCGGGTCACACAAGTGCGCTTATTGCTTCAATGCCACAACTCAGCTGTCACAAAAATCAGGTTGAGGTTAAAACTAACAGAGGCATTTTTAAGGATGTGCTTTGTGCAGGCAGTGATGTAGTTTATGAAACTGTTACAGACTTAATTGATGAGATAACAGATATTTTCAACCCTGAGTATATGCACATCGGCGGTGATGAGGTGCCTAAAGATAATTGGCAGGCTTGCCCCGTATGTCAGCAGGCAATTAAGGATAATAACCTGAAGGATGAAACAGATTTGCAGACCTGGTTTATGAAAAAGGTTGCAGATTATGTAAACTCAAAGGGTATAAAACCCATTGTATGGAATGAGAGCATTAAGGGTGAGGGCTTAGGCAAAGACGATGTAATTGTACAGCGCTGGATTGGCAACCCTGAGAAAACAGTGGATTTTGCAAACAACGGCGGAAAGTATATTGAGAGCGACTTTTTCAATTATTACTTTGATTACCCTTATGGCTTCACACCTCTTAAAAAGACCTGCAAATACAGACCACTTATAAAAGGCGTAAAAAATAAAAACAGTCTGTTTGGTGTGGAAGCACCTTTGTGGACTGAGTTTGTAAAGGATTTTGACAGAGCCTGTTACCTTATTTTCCCAAGGCTTATTGCAATAAGCGAAACAGGCTGGAATGGTGAAATAAAAGATTATA
>JAKSQR010000027.1 GCA_024404065.1 Clostridia bacterium
ACCTTCACTTCACAGGTGACTTCCACGCAATCGGCGCAGCAAACAACCTGCTTGCTGCTATGCTGGATAACCACATTCAGCAGGGCAATGCTCTTGGTATTGACCCCCGTAAAATCACATGGAAGCGCTGCGTTGATATGAACGACAGACAGCTTCGTTTTGTAGTTGATGGTCTTGGTGGCAAGGTAAATGGTACACCCCGTGAGGATGGCTTTGATATCACTGTTGCAAGTGAAATTATGGCTGTTTTCTGCCTTGCAAGCTCAATTACAGACCTTAAAGAGAGACTTTCTAAAATTGTTATCGGCTACACCTATGATGATAAGCCTGTAACTGCAGGTGATATTAAGGCTGTTGGCGCTATGACAGCATTACTTAAGGATGCTATTAAGCCTAACCTTGTACAGACCCTTGAGGGTACACCTGCTTTTGTACACGGCGGTCCATTTGCAAATATTGCCCACGGCTGTAACTCAGTAATGGCAACAAAGATGGCTCTTAAAATGGGTGACTACACTGTTACTGAGGCAGGCTTCGGTGCTGACCTTGGTGCAGAGAAATTCCTTGATATCAAGTGCCGTATGGCAGGTCTTACACCTGATGCAGTTGTTGTAGTTGCTACTGTACGTGCCCTTAAAATGCACGGCGGTCTTAATAAGAAGGAGCTTGCAACAGAGGACCTTGGTGCTCTTGAGAGAGGTATTCCCAATCTTCTTCGTCATGTTGCAAACATAAAGAATGTTTATAAGCTTCCCTGCGTTGTTGCAGTAAACAGATTCCCCACTGATACTGATGCTGAAATTGATTTCATTATTGCAAAGTGCAAAGAGCTTGGCGTAAATACCGTACTTTCAACCGTATGGGCTGAAGGCGGCAAGGGCGGTGAAGCTCTTGCTAAGGAAGTAGTTCGCCTTTGTGAGGAAGAAAAGGGTGACTTCACCTTCTCCTATGAGCTTGACGGCACTATTGCAGAAAAGATTGAAGCAATAGTTAAAAAGATTTACGGCGGTGACGGCATTACAATTATGCCTGCTGCACAGAAGCAGATTGACCAGCTTACAGCGCTTGGCTATGACAAGCTTCCCGTTTGTATGGCTAAAACTCAGTACAGCTTCTCAGATGACCCCACTAAGCTTGGCGCACCCGAAGGCTTTACAGTAACCATAAAGAACGTTAAGGTTTCTGCAGGTGCAGGCTTTATCGTAGTTCTTACAGGTGACATCATGACCATGCCCGGTCTTCCCAAAGTACCCGCAGCAGAGAAAATTGATGTTGATGAAACAGGCAAAATCTCAGGTCTTTTCTGATTAATTCAAGCATAAAAATATCCCGCATACTGATGTATGCGGGAGTTTTTGTTTTCTCTTAGTTTTCTTTTGTATTTGACTTTGGTTTTGGTGTTGATGAGGTATTCTTATAAAGATATACATCACTTTTTACAGAAAGCTTAAGGCTATCCTTTACCATATAATCTGAAGCTCCTGAATTCATCTTAACGGATTTAAGCTGACCCTTTAAGATTGAAACATAGATGCCTGCAACAACCAAGCCGATAATAAGGCTGAATAAGATTTTACCACCTATATTGCTGAAAAAGCCTGAATCCTTTGCACTGTAATCTGCATCGTCATCATATTCGTCGCCGAAAGCTATTTCGGTTTCGTCATCAACAGCACCGAAAAGTATAGCAGTTTCTTCCTCTGTTACATCAGCTGATATGTCGTCAGCTGAAAAAAGAATCATAGTTTCATCTTCAGCATCATTTGCTGTTTCGGTATCTGCAGAGAAGAGAACCATTGTCTCATCTTCACTTACAGGCACTGAATCAGTAATTACTTCTGTAAGTGATTCAGGCTCACTTTCGGTAAATTCATCAGGAGTACCTAAAATCAAATCTGCAGAGGCTGTTACACTGAATATTAAAGCCATAAGAAGGGCAAGTAATACGGAAATTCTCTTTTTATTCATATCCACTCCCCCTTAACCTAAAAATAAAGAAATAATGAAGGCTATTGCAGATACGCCTGCACCTACACCTGCAAAATATTTCCACAAAAGGCTCTTATCTGCAGGCAGATTACCTACAAACTTTCCTGTTTGTCCATTCATTGCGAAGGTATATTTTTCACCATTCCAATTTGTGTTAAGAATCCATACGGGGCAAAGCACGTACTTTGATACACCATTTGAGTAGGATACATTACATTTTTCAGTATCTACACTGTCATAGCCCTTTACTGTTGAGCGGAAGGCATCAATTGTACTGTTTTTAATGCGCTCATTTGCCCTTGGCACAGAGGCTTCTGCATCTACATCATATTTATCTGCAAGGTAGCCTGCAAGGTAAGCAGTCTGAAAATCAACAGCCTCAGCCATATTGAAGGGCTCAATGCTCTCCATAAGGTCATCGGCCATTTTTGATGAGCCGTCTACGGGCACACCCTCAAACCTGATATCACCTGCACGGTTTATACCATAGTAAGATGTTTCGGTATAATCAAAATTTTCGTCTGACCATTTTTTCTCTTTGGTAGCTTTATACCTGATATCTGCATTTACATCAGTATCAAACATCCAGAAGGGTACATATATGCCTGTGATTGAGTCAATGGTATTCTGACTTTTGAATACCTTTGGTAAAAGCTTTTTACCCTCAAGGTGTTTTGAAAGGGCAGCCTTTGCTGCTTCCTTATCAAGCTTGAAAGGAATTACTGCATCAGGCTTAAGTGAGCCTGAAAGCTTATTCATCATAACTACGGGGTTACCACAATAGGGGCAGGATGAAGCTGCTGTATTTTCATCAGCAATAATATCACCACCACAGGATGCGCAGTGATAGGTATTTATATTTTCGCTTTCACCCTCTGCCCATTCTGAGCCTGCGGATTTTTCCCACTCTGTATTATCCTGCTCTTCATCAAGCTTAAGGTCAAAGGCTTTAAGTGCCTCCATCTCAAACTCGGTATCGCAGTAGGGACATTTCATTTTTTGTACAGAGCTGTTAAACTCAATAGCACCTGCACAGCATGGACATTTATAATCCTGAAGAGCCATTTTTTCACTCCTTATAAATATTGCCGCCGCACTGATGTACGGCGGCATTGTATTGCTTTAATTATTTAATATCCTTCTCATCAAAGGGGTCGCCACATTCAGGGCAGAACTTAGGAGGATTTGCAGGATCTTCGGGCTCCCAACCGCACTTGTCGCACTTGTAAAGGAGAGCGCCTGCAGGCTTCTTCTGACCACAGTTGGAGCAGAACTTGCCTTTATTTACCTGACCGCATGAGCACTTCCAACCATCCTCAGGCTTTTTAGCGCCACACTCGGGGCAGAAGTTACCGTTAGCAGTAGCACCACATGAGCACTTCCAACCTGAAGCGGCGGGAGCTGCTGCAGCTGCATTTGCTGCCTTCTGCTGCTGTGCCATAGCCATAAGTGACTCTGATGTGCCGTTATTTGCCTGCTGTGCTGCAAAGCCCATACCCATAAAGCCAGTCATAGCACCTGCGGAGTTATTAGCTGCATCAACAAGAGCCTGTGCCTCTGCTGCTGCACGTCTGCCGGCTGCAATTTCAACATTGGACATAGCCTTATCCTGCTGGAACTGCTGAATCTTAGCTTCATCCTCAGGTGAGCAGGTAACTGTGTTGATACCGATATTAACGATTTCAAGGCCTCTGATTTCGCCCCACTTGCTTGAAAGAACCTGGTTCATTTCGTCAGCAAGCTGAAGTGTATAACCGGGAAGCTCTGTATAGTCAATTCTGAGAGCTGAAATCTTTGCAAAAGCAGGCTGAAGGCCATTAAGGAATTCGCTCTTAAGCTGAGGATCAAGCTCACTTCTTCTGTACTCATTAGATACATTTGCACATACATTTGAGTAGAAAAGAATGGGGTCAGCAATTCTGTAGGAGTAAACACCATTACAGCGGATACCTACATTAAGTGAAAGACCTGTATCTACATCGTGAGTTTTGAACTGAATAGGATTCTGTGTACCGAATTTATTATCAATAAGCTCTTTTGTGTTGAAGTAGTAAACTCTCTGGTCTTTTGCTGTTTCGCCACCAAAAGCAATTCTTCTGCCTATTGTTTTGAAGGTTTCTTTAATGCTGGTCTTAAGGCTGCCTGTAAAAATGCTGGGCTCTGTGGATGAATCATAAACAAATTCACCGGGCTCTGCGCAAAATTCAACTACCTTACCCTGCTCTACGATAATCATGCACTGACCATCTGCAACAGCGATAACAGAACCATTTGAAATAATGTTCTCAACGCCGTTATTTGCACCACGTGCTGATGTCTTTTTCTGTGCCTTTTTTACGAGGACTTCCTTATCCATTGATTCACAGTAGAAATACTCTCTGTACTGGTCAGCAAGTACGCCACCTGCTGCGCCTGTAACTGCTTTAATAAGACCCATAATGATTAACTCCTCTCGGGTATAAATTAACAAAGATAATCTGGCAGAACATCTACCATTCCAAAATATTATAACATAATAAAAATATTGGTGTCAATAAAAGTGGGCTATACATCCATCTAACCAAATGCACAATATTTTTATTACTATAATGTGTAAAACTGACAAAAATTTTTCTTATATTGCAAAAACATTATGCGATATGTTAAAATAAATTGATTTATTAAAGAAAGGGGAAATTCTATGGCAACGGAAAAAACCGAAGTTAATGAGTCTGCTGAGCAGCCCGCATTAAAATCTGCAGGCAAAGACAGACGCTATGTTGGCACTAAGGAAACCGTTTCCTATGTTCTCTACGATATAGCACAATCCTTTAATATCAACAAGTACAACGATATATTCATTACAGATATCGTTAAGATTGACCTTGGCTTCCAGAGTATTGTATCCTTTGTAGTTGGTATATGGGATATGATAAATGACCTTTTCCTTGCGGCTATTGTAGATAAAACCCGTACCCGCTGGGGTAAGTTTAAGCCTTGGCTCATAGTATATGCTCTGCCCGGCGTTGCCCTCAGCTTACTTTTCTGGGCTTTGCCCGTAATGTTTGGTGGCAGAAGCAGTACAGATGTTACAAAGCTTGTAGCCTTCCTTGTTTTGCAGCTTGTTTCTAACCTTGCAACATCTCTTAAGGATATTACAAGAACAGGTATGCTGGCTACAATTACGCCAAATATTATAGACCGTACCAGACTTATTACTGAGGCTAACCTGCTTTCAGGCTTTGTTGAGAAAGCACCTGAAATTATTATGGGTCTTCTTATTGACCTTGTAAACCACGGTAAGCTTAAAATCAAAATGCCTTCCCTCTATGTTTCAGCAGGTATGGCAACAAGTATAGTAAGCGGTCTATTTGCAATTTTCTTTGCCCTTGTTGCAAAGGAGAGAGTAAGCCAGACTGTTGACAGACCAAGTATTAAGGCAAGCTTCAAATCCATTGTGACTAACAAACCCTTGCTTTTAATCACTCTTTCAGAATTTCTCAGTGCCTTCAGTATCGGCTCAGGCACAAATTACTACTACATAAACGTACTTGGCCTTGCTACAATGAGTACCATTGTTGGTATACCAGGTGCTATCGTATCCCCCATCAGCTATTCCTACGTTCCATGGGCACGTAAGAAATTCTCCACAAAGACCTTGTGGGTATTTGGCTCACACATCAGCGACTTCCTTATGTTAGGTGTATTTGCAATAGGCTCAATCAACAAGAATTACAAGAAGCTTGGTGCAATGATACCTGCATTTATGATAAGAGAAACTATCTGGATGTTCTTCTGGGGCATCAGGTCCGTTATTCCTGAAGAAATGCGTAATGAAGCCATTGACTATGGCGAATGGAAAACAGGCTACCGTAACGAAGGTCTTACAGGCGTTGCAAAGGGCTTACCTAAGAAATTGCTTGATACCTTCGGTGCTTCACTTAAAACCCTTATTCTTTCAAAGGTTGGCTATGTTGAAGGCGCAGGCTTTGGCGGTCAGACAGAAAAGACAGAATACTCACTTTTCTGGATGTGTACTCTTCTTCCCGTTGCAACAGGTATATTCAGCATTATTCCCAAGCTCTTCTATGACCTTAACGGTGAAAAGAAAGACAGAATGTACCGTGAGCTTTACGAAAGACGAATGCAGACTGTTAAGCAGGTTGAGGCATTTAATGCCGAAGATAACCCTGAGGCTGATGCATAAACTTATAAAAGATAAATCCCTGACGGCTGTCAGGGATTATTTTTTGCAAAAAATAAAGGCAGCAAAGCCGCCTTTAATAATTTGTTATTATACTTTGTCAGGGTTAAGGTTAAGAGTGATTTCCTCTCTGTCAAGGGTGAGCTGTGTATATTTTACACCTGCTGCATCAAACATACGCTTGCTTGCTCTGTTACCGGGTGTGCCGTCATATTTATCTGAAAGATATACAACCTCTTTAATACCACTCTGAATAATTGCCTTTGCGCACTCATTACAGGGGAAAAGAGCAACATAAATCTTGCTGTTTTCAAGGTTAGCTCCCCTTGCATTAAGTATTGCATTAAGCTCAGCATGGCATACATAAGGGTATTTGGTGTCATACTCTTCGCCATCTCTTGCCCATGGAAATTCGTCATCACTACAGCCCATAGGGAAACCATTATAGCCCATTGACATAATGCGGTTATTATTATTTACAATGCAGGCACCTACTCTTGTGTTAGGGTCCTTACTGCGGTAGGATGAAAGCATGGCAATACCCATAAAGTATTCATCCCATGTGATATAGTCTTTTCTTTTAGGCATAGTATCACTCCTCAATTAATCTGAAGCTATTTTATCATAGAAATAAGCAATAATCAATACGGGAATTATTGACATTTCAGCTATAAAATGTTAAAATAACAATGCTTTGAAAAAGCAAAAATCTAAACTTAATAAGTCAGGGGTGCTGATTTTATAATCGGCTGAGATTATACCCTTCTAACCTGTTCGGTAATGCGAGCGTAGGAAGACGATGACATAACCATAGGCCTCTGATATTTTCAGAGGCTTTTTTCTTTTGATTTATTAAGATTTAAGTACTTTTAAGGAGGTTTTCGTTATGAAAGCAAGTATCGCAATTCAGGTGCTGCCTAAGGTAGACAGCGAAGACGAGCTCATCAGAATTGTTGACGAGGTAATTGCCTACATCAAATCAACAGGCCTTAATTGCTATGTAGGTCCCTTTGAAACTACTATTGAGGGCGAAAGCTATGACCAGCTTATGGAAATTGCCACAAACTGTCAGAAGGTAGCTATCAATGCAGGCTGCGAAAGTGTAAGTGCATACATCAAAGTAGTTTATAACCCTGAGGGTGAGGTGCTTACCATTGACAAAAAAGTTACAAAACACCACCAGTAAAACAGCACCCCTGCTGGCACTTGCCGCTTTAGTGCTGATATGGTATTTCGTTTGTGACAGAGAAATTATACCTGCTTATATGCTCCCTTCTCCCCTTAAGGTAATAAATGCCTTTAAGGATAATTTCGGGGTTATGATGAAGCAGGCAACAGTAACCCTGCAGGAGGCCTGCTACGGCCTTTTAATCGGTATAATGATTGCCTTTGTGATTGCAAGCCTTATGGACAGGTTTGACTTCCTATACAAGGCATTATATCCCCTGCTTGTTGTATCACAGACAATACCCACTATTGCCATTGCCCCCTTGCTTGTTTTATGGATGGGCTTTGGTATGGCACCTAAAATCACTCTGGTTGTGCTTACCACATTTTTCCCTATTGCCATTGGCTTACTTAATGGCTATAAGAGTGTGGATAACGACAGCATAAACCTTATGCGTGCAATGGGTGCAAAAAGGTATCAGATTTTCAGATACATTAAAATTCCAAACGCATTGACCGACTTCTTCTCAGGTCTTAAAATCTCTGCAGCCTATGCTATTGTAGGTGCGGTTGTTTCTGAGTGGGTTGGTGGCTTTGAAGGCCTTGGCGTTTATATGACAAGGGTAAAAAAAGCTTATGCTTTTGACAAAATGTTTGCTGTAATCATTTTTATTTCAGCAATAAGCCTTTTGCTTATGGCTCTTGTTACTGTACTTGAAAGGGTTTCAACACCCTGGAATCAAAAAAATCTTAATAAAAAAAGGTGAATAAAATGAAAAATACTAAAAGAATTATTGCCTTTCTTATGGCTGCAATGATGGTACTTTGCCTTGCTTCCTGCGGAAAGACTGAAAAAGAACCCACTAAGGCTGACCTTATTGATATTACATTCTGCCTTGACTGGACTCCTAACACAAACCACACTGGTCTTTATGTAGCTAAAGAAAAGGGCTACTATGAAGAGGCAGGCTTAAATGTTACTATTATTCAGCCCCCCGAAGATGGCTGTGTACAGATTTGCTCCACAGGTGAAGCACAGTTTGCAGTAAAAGAGCAGGATGGTCTTGCTGCTGCACTTCTTTCTGACACACCTGCAAATGTTACTGCTATTGCCGCTCTTATTCAGCACAACACAAGCGGTATCATTTCAA
Source organism: Clostridia bacterium (assembly GCA_024404065.1). Classification (GTDB taxonomy): domain Bacteria; phylum Bacillota; class Clostridia; order Oscillospirales; family Acutalibacteraceae; genus CAG-177. The sequence goes on from JAKSQR010000027.1 coordinate 8,491, forward strand.
AGAAGGGCGCAGGTATGGAAAGTGCTAAGGGTCTTGAAGGCAACACATACCTTACATGGGATTCACCCATTGAACTTGCTATGATGAAGAATGTTGTTGAAGCTGATGGTGGTAAGTGGGATAACGTAAAGGTAATTCCTAACACCGTAACTGACGAGGCTCAGGATGTAAACCACAACCCTGACCATGCTATATGGGTATTCTATGGCTGGGGTGCAGTAAATGCACAGGTAAATAGCATTGATACAGATTTCTTCTTCTTTAAGGATATCAACCCTGTATTTGACTACTATACCCCCGCAATTATCGGTAATAACGATTTCATTAAGGAAAATCCTGAGGTTACAAAGGCTTTCCTTGAGGCTACAAAGAAGGGCTATGAATTCGCTATTGAAAATCCCGAAGAAGCAGCACAGATTCTTATTGATAGTGACGAAACAGGCGCACTTGCAGAATCAGCTGACCTTGTAATCGAATCACAGAAATGGCTTGCAAGCCAGTATAAGGCAGAGGTTGAGCAGTGGGGCTACATTGATGCTGCACGTTGGGATGCTTTCTATGCATGGCTTTGGAATGAAGGCCTTATTTCAAGAGAATTTGCTCCTGGTGAAGGCTTTACAAACGACTATCTCTCATAAATTATGGAAATATTAAAAGCTGAAAAAATAAATAAAAGCTTTGGTGAAAAGCATGTGCTTAAAGATGTTTCCCTCTCACTTAACGAGGGGGAAATAATAAGCCTGCTTGGTGTAAGTGGCTCTGGTAAAACTACACTTTTTAATGTTCTTTCAGGCATTTACACACCCGATAGTGGCAAGGTTTACCTTAAAGATAAGGACATTACAGGCAAGCCCGGTGAAATAAGCTATATGCTGCAGAAGGATTTGCTGTTTCCCTACCGCAAAGTGATTGATAACGTATGCCTGCCCCTTATTTTAAGCGGTACAAAGAAAAAGGAAGCAAGAAAAATTGCCGCCCCTCTTTTTAAGACCTTTGGTCTTGAAGGCACAGAGCTTCAGTACCCATCACAGCTTTCAGGTGGTATGAGGCAGAGAGCAGCCCTTTTAAGGACTTATCTTTCATCTCACGGTGTTGCACTGCTTGATGAGCCATTCAGCGCACTTGACACCATCACCAAATCATCAATACATAAGTGGTATCTTGACGTTATGAATGAGATAAATCTCTCCACAGTATTTATCACTCACGATATTGATGAGGCTATACTTCTTTCAGACAGAATTTATATTCTTTCAGGCGCTCCCGGTACAATCACTACCGAAATTAAAATTGATGTACCTAAGCCCAGAGATAAAGATTTTAACCTGACTGAGGAGTTTCTTAACTATAAAAGACAGATAGTAAATATTTTACATCTCTCATAAAGCAAAAATTCCCGCACTCTGATGAGTGCGGGATATCTTTTATTTATTGTTTTTTTCAGCCTTAGCTTCTTCAGTATCTCTGTAATACTGAGTTTTGGGGCTTGGGTGCTTTGTGTTTTTCCAGAGCTCATCGGCTACAGGTGCCCATTCCATTGCAAAGCGGTCACACTTGGAGCAAAGCTGCTCTGCAGTTTCCTTACGGATTAAGTCTGTGCTTTCTGCACCGGTCTCTGCAATCATCTTACGAAGGCAATCCGGATTTTCAAGCATGGGACAAGGTCTGAGCATATTATCATTGAAGGGCTGATTATGGTAATAAGCCATAAAGAGCGGACTCTGTAAGCCTTCAAGAATAGTTTTACTTCTGATGTTTGAATCTGAGTAGTGGATAAATACGCAGGGCTCCATATCGCCCTCTGAGTTAATATGGAAGTAGTTACGACCACCTGCAATACAGCCACCAACAAACTCGGCATCATCCTGGAAATCCATAAAGAAGAGAGGCTTGCCTGTTTTGGAATTACGGACCTGACGAAGCCATTTATACATGTGTACTCTCTGCTCAGGTGATGGCAGAAGGTCTAAATCTGCGCCATGACCTATGGGCATATAGTTAAAATAAAATGCAAATCTTACACCCTGAGATACCATTAAATCTATAAACTCATCACTGGTAACGTAGGGGATATTTTTACTTGTGTAGCAAACTGAAATACCGAAGAAAAGACCATTCTTTTTAAGCAGCTTCATTGCATCAATGCTCTGCTGATAGGAGCCTTCGCCTCGTCTGAAGTCGTTACTCTCCTCTGTGCCCTCAATACTGATAGCAAGGGAAAGGTTACCAACACTCTTCATTGCATCACAGAATTTCTGATCAATAAGAGTGGCATTTGTGTAAGCTAAAAATACACAGTTGGGGTTCTCTCTGCAAAGTGTGATAATATCATTTTTGCGTACAAGAGGCTCACCGCCTGTGAACATATATACATGTGTACCAAGCTCTGTACCCTGGTCCACAATGGAACGCATTTCGTCAAGAGTAAGATTTGACTTGTGGCCATACTCCGCACTCCAGCAGCCCTTACACTTTTTGTTACATGCGCTTGTAGGGTCAAGAAGCATTAAGAATGGAATGTTGCACTTGTAAATCTCTCTGTTTTTACGAACCTCACGGGTACCATTTACACCTGCACCAAGACCAAGAGCAAGAAGGAGCTTCTTGATAACCTTGGGGTCAATTTCGTCTATAACGGAATTGGCATACTTAAACCAGACATTTTCAGGGTCTCTGATACCTGCACGGAATTTGTCAAAGTTTTCCTCAGGGAAAGCATTTTTGCCCTTCATAAATCTCTGACCGATGTTAATAAGCTTTACAATATTTTCAGAGGGATTTTTTCTGATGAATTTGTAAGCATAGTCAAATACAGCACCTGCAACTATACGCTGTGCTGTTTCTTTAGCTGTAATCATATTTATCCCTCCTGTTTAATAAAGCATTCCTACATAATATAACACACACATTTTATTTTGTCCATAGTATTTTTATTTTTATATAGTTTACACATCAAGTATATATGTAACAAAACAATTGATACTCAGTTGATATAATCTTTGCTTTATGGTATAATTTCAATTTGTAATTTACTTCCCGGAGGCAGATAATGGAAAAATCCAGAATGACCTTAAAAGACAAGCTCTCACTGGCAGGCAGAATTCTTTTTTCAATTGTGCTGGTGTCCTTGATAATTTGGAAATTTGATGCACTGAAAAATATAGATGTAGCAGCCCTTATTGATGGTGTTGCCCTGCCTAAAGCTCTTGCAACAATACTTGGTGTTTATGCGGTAAAAGGTGCAGCCTTTGTTGTGCCTGCATCCCTTGTTTATATTGCCGTAGGTATGTCTATACCCATTATGTGGGCACTTGCTGTAAACACAGTTGGTATTGTAATAGAGATAACAATATCCTATCTCATTGGTGTTATTCTTGGTGGTAATTTTGTTACTAAAAAGCTTAAAGCTACCAAAAATGGTCAGAAAATATTCAAGATTTATGAGGAGCACTCAAAATCGAGCGTACTTATTATGAGATTTGCAGGGCTTCCCATAGACTTTTGCTCACTGTTTTTTGGCGCTATGAGAGTAAACTATTTCTCATACGTTTTAATGTCACTTGCAGGCATTTTACCAAGAGTAATTTTATTTACTATCTTAGGTGAAAAGGTTTACGGACTTATTCCTATGGAGTATGTTATACCCGTTGCAGCAGTAGCACTTGTAATTGTTGTTATAGTTTCTACCATTAAATTTGCAGTTAAATCTGCAAAAGGCAAAGTAACAAGCACAATAGAGGCTGATGAAGAGACAGACACTTCAGAGCAGGAATAATGAGGGCATAATATGAGATTACTTGTTTTTTCTGATTCTCACGGAGTTGCTTACTATATGAGAAAGGTGCTTGAAATGCACCCTGAGGCAGATAAAATTATCTTTTTAGGTGATGGCGAAGCTGACCTTGATAATATGGAGTATTACATCGGCAACAAGCCTGTAGTTAAAGTAAAGGGCAACTGCGACCCATACTCTGACCTTAAAGCTCTTGAAATAATCAAGGCTGCAGGGCAGACAGTATATATCACTCATGGCTATGCAGAGCATGTTAAGGCAGGTCTTACAGAGCTTAAGCTTACTGCAAGAGGCTATGGAGCAAATATAGTGCTTTACGGTCATACACACAGGCAGGAAAGCTTTACTGAGGATGGAGTTTACTATATGAATCCCGGCTCTATAAGTGAAAGATACTATGGTATGATTGACATCACTCCAAAAGGAATAATGCTTATAGAGGCAAGAGCAGATTATTAAAAAAATACAAAGCGGATAGCGCTTAGCTATCCGCTTTTAGCTTTTATGTGCCGTTTTAATCAAAAATCAGGCTTTTACATTGTTTCGGGTACTTCGATATTAAACATTGTAAGAACGTTACTTAAAACGGTTTTTACGCAAAGGCAAAGGTTAATTCTTGCCTGCATAAGTGCTTCGTCATCACAATTTACTCTGCATGCGTTATAGAACTTGTGGAAAAGAGTAGCAAGCTCAATAGCATAACGTGTGATTTTAGCAGGATCATAATTCTTTGCAGATGAGATAATTTCATCTGTGTAAGAAGCAAGATGCTTAATAAGATCCTTTTCCTCTTCCTCTTTAAGGAGTACAAGCTCGGGGATTGTACATTCTCTTGGAGTTTTGCCCTCCTCAGCAAGCTTACGGAGAATACTGCAGATTCTTGCGTGAGCATACTGGCAGTAATAAACAGGGTTTTCACTATTCTGGCTAACTGCAAGACCAAGGTCAAACTCCATCTGTGAGCCCGGCTCTCTGAGATTAAAGAAGAATCTTACTGCATCAATGGGAATTTCTTCAAGAAGGTCAACAAGAGTAATTGCCT
>JAKSQR010000028.1 GCA_024404065.1 Clostridia bacterium
CCACAAACGATATTGCAAACCTTTGAGCCTGCGTCAACCTTAAGAAGGTGAAGCTTATTTGACTCAGGATGGTTTTCAACTGAAAGAATCTGACCTACAACAACATTCTGAATATCTTCGCCTTTAACAAAGATATCCTCAACCTCTGCAGTAGCAAGGGTAAACTGATTTATAAGCTTTTTAACATCAAGACCGCTTAAATCAACATAGTCTTTAATCCAGTTAATTGATACAAACATCTCTTATGCCTCCTTGCTCTCATTTTCAGGGTTAGTGAATGATTTCTCGGTAAACTGAGAAAGGTCCTTAAGGTTACCGCTGTTGAATACACGGATATCCTTAACACCATATCTCATCATTGCAAGTCTTGTCATACCAAGACCAAATGCAAAGCCTGTATATTCCTCAGGGTCAATGCCTGCTGCTGTAAGTACATTGGGGTGAATCATACCGCAGGGGCAAAGCTCAAGCCAACCACTGTCTTTACATGAAGGACAGCCTTCACCGCCACAGATAAGGCACTGAATATCAAGCTCAAAGCCGGGCTCAACGAAGGGGAAGAAGCCGGGGCGAAGTCTTACAGTAATATCTCTCTGGAAAACTTCTGAGAGCATTGTCTTCATAAAGTAAATAAGGTTTGAAATAGATATATCCTTATCTACCATAATACCTTCCATCTGGAAGAAAGTATTCTCATGACATGCGTCAATCTTTTCATTTCTGAAGCATCTGCCGGGGAAAATAGCACGGATAGGATTACCCTGCTCAAGATTGCTCTTATACTTTCTTAAAATAGTATTCTGAGCTGCAGATGTATGAGTTTTAAGAAGCTGATTTGTTGAAAGATAATAAGTATCCTGCATATCTCTTGCGGGGTGATGCTTGGGGATATTAAGAGCCTCAAAGCAGTTATAGTCGTCTGTAATTTCAGAGTAATCTTCAACAGCAAAGCCCATTGAAAGGAAGATGCTCTCTACCTCACGACGTACAAGAGTAATAGGATGATATGAGCCTACATCTACTGAAACAGGCATAGTTTCATCATAAGACTCAGTAGCATCAATAAGCTTCTGCTCCTCAATCTTTTTAATTTCTTCAAGCTTTTCAGCAATCTGAGCCTCAATAGCCTGCTTAAGCTCATTGATTTTCTGACCTGCTTCCTTTTTCTTTTCATTAGGAACATTGCGAAGCTCCTGCATAAGACCTGTTACAAAGCCCTTCTTGCCAAGAAACTCAATTCTGAGCTGTTCAACATCCTGAGATGCAGCAGCCTGATTTGACTTCTCTTCAAAAAGCTTTTTTAATTCTTCAGCTTTTTCAAACATTTTAATAACATCCCTTCAATAATAGTATAATGAAAAATCCCTCACTGCCAAAAAGCAATGAGGGACGAACAATATCCGTGGTACCACCCTGCGTTCCCATAAATGGGCACTCAAATGTTATAACGGAACAACCGTCAGTGACTACTGTTATTTCACCACTGCCGCTAACAGGTGAACTTCAGCAGCACTTTGTTTAATCCGCTTACAGCCTGTGACGGATTTTCTCTTTAAAACAAATACTTGCTGCCTACTCTCCTGCTCAGAGCGTTATGATATAGAAATAAAGTTAAATTAAAACTTTATAAAATACAATAAAAGGCAGGGTCGACCCTGCCATTTTATCATTACACATGGTAATGATGCCTGCAACTCGTAGAATTACAGAAACTTAAGCTTCCTTAACTACAACCTGCTTGCCGTTATAATAACCGCATTCAGGGCAGAGTCTGTGAGCTCTCTTGTACTGACCGCAGTTTGAGCATTTCTCAAGCTGGGGAGCATTCATCTTCCATACATTTGAGCGTCTTTTATCTCTTCTAGCTTTGGAAACTCTTCTCTTGGGTACTGCCATTTGAAAAGCACCTCCTTAATAATGTGCTAATAATAAACTAATCTTCAAGTAACTGCTGGAGTGCTGCCAATCTTGGGTCAATCTCCTTTTTGCAGTTACAGGCTCCATCATTCAAATCTGCACCGCATTTAGGGCAAAGACCCTTGCAATCCTCACTGCAGAGGAATTTAGCGGGAAGATTAAGAAAGATGTCGTCTGTTATAAGCTCATCAACATTAAACTGATGTACATCATCCACAAGGATAAGCTCATCATTTTCGTCATCATTTAAGCTTACAACAAGGGTATGATTTATATCTACTGTGTAAGGGTATTTAAGAGGCTTTGCACATCTGTCGCAGCAGATATCAAGAACAAAATCGGCTGTAGTTTCAATCTCAACTATGCCTGCTCTGTTATGAATATCGCCCTTTACACTGACAGGTGTTGTGAACGGATAATCTGAATCAAGAGCCTCTTTGGTTAAATCGATTTCGTAAGCGAAATCTTTAACGCTACCTTCAACATTAAATATAGGTTCTAAATCTAATATCATACACTATTCCTTAAAATCATGCGTATAGTATTATATAATCAAAATGTCAATTTGTCAACAACAAATTAGATTTTTTCGCAAACTTCAAAAATTCTTGCAGGAAGCTCTGCTTCGTCTGCTGAAACTGTGAATGTGAAATCCTGCTCAGCGATTTTGCTGAGGTTTGCAACCTTCTCAAGGAAGTTAGCAAGTGCTTCGTAATCCTTACCGCCAATCTTAAGAGTAGCATCTACAAGGATATCTGTAATATCGTGGTCGCCTGCAACGATACCGCTGAGGAAACCATAGAAAGCATCATAACCGCAAACTTCGAAATGATCTGTTTCAACAAGTCTTGCACGGTAGTTGATATCGTAAGTGAGGAGTCTTTCCTTCTCTACGCATACAACGTTGCCGTTTGACTTTTCAACAGCTGCGTTTACGAGATCGATGAGCTTCTTTGTTTTGCCTGAACCTTTGTTACCAAGAATAAGATAAACCATGAGTTATACCTCCAAAAATATGTTAATTTTACTTGTAGTCTTATTTAAGTCTTGCTTCAAGAGCATCCTTTGCATCTTCATAACCGGGCTTACCAAGAAGAGCAAACATATTCTTCTTGTAGCTTTCAACGCCGGGCTGATCAAAGGGATTGATGCCAAGAATATAACCGCTGATACCGCAGGCAAGCTCAAAGAAATAAATAAGCTCACCAAGGTTGTATTCATCCTGCTTATCAATCTCAACAAGGATGTTGGGAACGTTGCCGTCTGTATGAGCAAGCACTGTGCCCTGAAGTGCTCTGTTGTTAACATAGTGCATTGTTTTGCCTGCAAGGAAGTTGAGGCCGTCACCATTAACATCATCAAAGAGAACTTCAACATCGTTGATGGGGTTATTAACCCATACAACGGTTTCAAACATAAGTCTTTCACCCTGCTGGATGTACTGACCAAGTGAGTGAAGGTCGGTAGAGAAAATAGCAGATGAGGGATATAAACCCTTGCCGTCTTTACCTTCGCTCTCACCAAAGAGCTGCTTGAACCATTCATTCCAGAGTGTAAGTGATGGCTCATAGGAAATCATCATTTCTACTGACTTGCCGCCTCTGTAAAGAAGGTTACGAACTGCTGCATACTTGTAGCAATCGTTCTGAAGTACATCGGGGTTAGTATATTTAGCTCTTGCATCTGCAGCGCCCTGCATAAGAGCATCAATATCGATACCTGCTACTGCGATAGGAAGAAGACCTACTGCAGTAAGAACTGAATATCTGCCGCCTACATCATCGGGAACTACAAAGGTCTTGTAGCCTTCAGCATCAGCAAGTGCTTTGAGAGCGCCTCTGCATTTATCAGTAGTTACATAGATACGCTTTGCAGCTTCTTCCTTGCCGTATTTATCTTCAATAATCTTTTTGAAGATACGGAAAGCAACTGCTGTTTCAGTAGTTGTACCTGACTTTGAGATAACATTGATTGAGAAATCTCTGCCATCAATAAGCTTGATAAGCTCTGCAACTGCTGATGAGCTGAGAGTGTTGCCACCAAAGAGGATGTCAGGTGTATCCTTCTTTGTAAGATTGTAGTTATTAGACTTTATAAATTCAATAACTGCTCTGGCACCAAGGTAAGAGCCGCCGATACCAAGAACAACTAAAACCTCTGAGTCTTTTTTAATCTGCTCTGCAGAAGCTTTGATTTCGGCAAATTCTGCCTTATCATAGTTTACAGGAAGGTCAATCCAACCAAGGTAATCACTACCAGCGCCTGTGCCTTCACGCAGAGTTTTGTGTGCTGCAGTAACTTCGTCCTGCATTGCAAGGAGCTTTGCTTCATCAGCAAATTCACCTGCATAATTGAAATTGAGTTTAATGGACATAACGATACATCTCCAGGGTATAAATATTACATGTTATTTTACCCTATTGTAATAATTTTTGCAATAGTTTTTGGACATCTTTTTATAATAATTTATTATAAAGAGAAAATTTCTGACCTTAAGGGCTTTTTGCAGGTGGTTTTCCAGAAAGAATTTGCATAAATCTCTATGTAGTACTCCCCTTTTTCCAAACCATCAAAGCTGACACTAAGTGTTTCAGGCATATCATAGAAATAATATTCGCTCCATATATTCTTCTTTTGAGCGATTACGCCATCTTTATACATTACGCAAACATTATAATCATCCACATAATCTTTCTCAATCTGAGCTTGTGTAAATGCAACTGTAATACCATCTTCGGTTATATCACTAACAGTTATTTTTGCATCTTCAGAAAACTCAGGAGCAATATCTGTTTTATAGCGGGCATCTGTGTAGGTGTAGGATTGAGTATTCCACGCTTCATCTATTTTCCACACATAAGGGAAGAAATTATCGGTGATTAAATCGTATGGATAAATTCTTACTCTGCCGTCTTTATCTGCCTCTACAAGCAGCATCTGAGCGCATTTCTCCTTACCAGGGAAGCAGGTGCCGTAATATTTATCAAACTCATCATTTTCAAAATAGCTTAATGAGCCTGTACCAAGGCAGGTAAAATGCTTTTGATGTATGGACCTTGGGTCGTTAATCGGAGCGTGTGAATGGCCTGAAAAATCAATAATCTGAGGGAAATTGCAGAGGATATCGTAAAGCTCATCCTCACCCCATGCCTGAGAGCCATAAACTGTATCCTGCACGTGGGGATGCTGAAAGAAAAATACGGGTGCTTTGTGGTTATCCTTAGTAGCTTTTCTCAGCTCTTCAAGGGCAAACTTACGCTGAGGCTCATCAAAATGACAGCCTCTTGTGCAGCTTACAGATATGAAATGGAAACCATTTATTACTCTGTGAGTATTTACATCCTGCTTAAAGATTTCATCAAATCTTTTAAGGGCATTTTCCTCTCCATCGTGAAAATATTCGTGAGAAGCAAGGGATAAATTCCATACTGTGCCCTCTTTTACATTCTCGTCAAGAGTAGCCTTAAAGGCTTCCATCTGAGCACGGCTGCCGCTATTTGCAAAATCACCTACCACATAGATTGCGTCAAGCTTATTATAAGCCTGATTTTCGCTTAATTCGTAGGCTTTTTTAATAGCCTTAACCATGCGGTCACGCTCTGGTGAATGCTCATCCTTATAATGCACATCGCTGCACACCATAAATCTTAAAACAGGCATAAAATTATTTTCTGACATCATTTCTCACCCCGCTGAATTTATAAGCTAATTATAACAAGTGTAATTATTTAATTCAATAGATGTTATTGATTTGAGGGCTGCAATCTTATATAATTACTGTGAGGTGAGAAAATGTACGGTGCTAACATAGTAAACACAGATGATTTTATTCTGTTTGAAATTATAGATGAAAGCGGAGCAAAAATTGATTCAGTATCAATTACTAAATACTCCCCTGAAACAGTTTTATATTTTTACGACAGCGACAGCGATTATATAGAAGAATACGAAAGAAAAATGAGAGAGCTTGTAGCTTTTTATGAAGATAAAATAAACTTTGATGAGGTTATAGAAAAACGAAGTGAAGCTGAATTTATACTTTATAAATCAGTAAAAGGATTGGAATATTAAACGATTAAGACGGATGCGATTTGCACCCGTCTTAATTTATGTAATTCACTTTGCAAATACAAAATCTGATTTAAGCTTAGGCTTTGCCTGCTTAATAACTGTGCGTGCAACACCCTGCACAATAAGCTTATCAACAGCAATGTATTCACCGGGGTAAATTTCCTCATTCATATACTCAAGAATTGCCTTTCCGTTATGAACGCCCGTGTAGCATTTAAGGGTATTTTCATTTTCGCCATTCATAGCTACTACAATATCCCCTACCTTGCAGTTTGAGGTACGCTCAATAACAACATAGTCGCCGTCATCAATGCCTGCATCTACCATGGAATCACCACTGGCAATAAGAATGTAAAACTCACCATGACCAAAAATTGACTCGGGAAGGCGTACATATTCTCTTACTTCCTCTTCCTCCTCCTCAGGGTTACCGCAGTTAATATTGCCTATAACGGGAGCTGAGAAATAATTCATACAGCAATGCATAAACTGATAAGTAACAATATCCTTACCGTTATACTCTACCATACCGTCATCATTCATCTCAACAAGGTAATTGTGAATTGTGGATTTGCTTACGCCAAGCTCAGCGGCAATCTCTCTGACAGAGGGAGAGAAACCTCTCATACGGAAATATCTGTTGGCGTATTTAACTATCTTTTTCTTTAACTCGTACGATGATTCAGCCATCATAACACCGCCTTTCTGCATTTTGGACAACTTGTCCATCCGAATATATTATATCATTATTTTCAGTAATTTCAAGTGTTTTCTGAAAAATTTTTGCAAAAGAAAAAGCTGTACCTCATCTGAGATACAGCCTGAATTTTATTTTGATATACCTGTTTTTGCAGGGCGTGTAAGCAGCTTAATAATAAACACATTAAACCAATATAAAACTTTGAATATTGGTTTTAGCTTACGAGGAATTGACTTTGGAACCTTAGTATTGTACACATCAATATTTGTAATGTGAGCCTGTGGGTCAAGTGGTGCTATTGTGTCAGTTTCTTCATCATAGTAAAGATACTGTGGATAATAGCTGAGTGAGTCAATATTAAAGCCGTCAATATTTACCATTGCAAAAATCAGAGGCTCAACACTTTCTGAAAAGTTTTTATGGCCTAAGTTTTTAACAAACCAGGTAGTATCCTTTAAGAAAGTAGTAGAGGCGTCAATGCACTTATCAGGTGAAATATACTTAGCAGTGCCATTTGCCTCTGCCTTTTTAATATATTCCTTGCTGAAGGTTTCGTTAAGCTTTGATGATGTTGCACCCCAGCTTGCGTCGGCAACGGTACAAATCATATCACTCTGCTGATTATAATCCTCTACAACAGGTGCCATTGCTTTACCATATTTTACAATATTGTAAATTTCAACGCCATTTGCCTGAGCGTTTTTAAGAATCTCTTCGGTGTGAACACCAACGTTATAATGATAGTCATCAATCTTTTCTATCATCTTTGCATACTTAGGATCTGAACCAAAAACATTCTGCTTGCCCTTCTCATAAAACTTATCAGCAACCATAGTCCAATAGCCCGGGAATGAGCCGTATGAATTTATCATAGCCTCAGGTACAACATCCATATATACCTGCTCATAGACATTCTCAACGGTCCAGAGAGCAAGGTCAAGCCCACAAACGTTGCTTGCTATGGTGATAATCTGCCTTAAGGTATTATCGGTAATCGTGAAGGGACCTACATCCTTTTCAAGATTGAAGTCCGTATCATAAAGGAACATTTCAACAGCATCGGGGTCAAGGTGCATTTCACCTGCATAAACCTCACCAAGAGGCTTGCAGCCAAGAGCACCTGAGGCGTACATAATAACATCTGTAAGCCTTGTATCATCGGGGTACATATACATATACTCAAGGGCAAGATTTGAGCCCTCACACCTTGCGCACATAGCATATTTATCCTTACCTGTTGCTTCAAGCACCATATCAATATAGTCCCTGAGCTCATCCATATTCTCTTTAGGGTCAAGACGCCAGTCGTAGTAGAATACGAAGGTCATAAGACCATATTTATCTGCATTTTTATATCTGTTTTTACAGTACTGTAAGGTAGGATTCCATGCAACCTCTGAGCCGTCTTTTGGCTCGCCGCTGTCGTTAAGAGCAATCTCCTTCATCATATCGGTCATAATTTCAACGATTAAATCGTCAACCAATGTCCAATCCTGAGTAAAGAAAGCCTTAACAAAAAGCTCTTTATTTGCAAGCACCTTACTTGTAATTGCAGATGTATCTACTTTATAGTTTACAGCCTTGTATGTGCCATCCTCCTGCTTAATGCCAAGTGGAGAGCCCTGACCTATAATATAAATTACAGGTATATCTCCGCCGTAATCAGCCTGAGTAACAATGGCACAACAAAATACTGTTGAGAAAACCAGAACAATAGCCAATATTAGGGATATTGCTTTTTTAGTCATAGTATTCTCTCCAAAAATTTTAATTATTTATTCTTATTCTTAACGTAATCAACAACAGCTGATTCAGTAGCAACGTGATCAAAGAAGAAATCTTCTCTCTCCTTAGAGTTGATAACTGTAACAGGTTTAATCTGGTTAAGAACTACGCCCTTACCTGCAAGGTAAGCATTATAATCAACATAAGTCTTAGGCTGAAGGAAAAGCACCTCAGGTACACCGAGCATACCCCAGCGTCTGTACTTATAGTACTTCTCGTTAATGCCGTCCATTGCATGGTCAAGCGCCTCAATAGCAGCCTGCCTTGTTTCCTCTGAAGGAACACCATCCTTTGCTTCCATAAGCATTGTGTATCTGGGTGGCTTTGTTGAGAAATCAGGATAGAAGCTGAAGCCCTGATAGTCAAGACCTGTATTCTTACAAACATCTTCAACTGCAGCAGAAATCATCTCAGTAGTTGTCTTTTCGTTGGCAACATTCATAAGAAGGTTCTGTCTGAACATAAGCTCTGCTTCAGGAGTATTGTTGTACATTCTTGTAATGCGTACAACGTCTTCCATCTTATATCTGTAAAGACCTGAGAAGTTGGAAACAATAACCTCATAATCCTTACCAACCTCAAGCTCATGAAGAAGAAGAGTTTTCTGGTTATCATCAGCCTTTTCTTCGCCGTCATTAACAGGAAGGAACTCGAAGAATACTGAGTAAGGAATTAAAATGTAGTCAGATACATCAAGCTCTGTTGGGCAGCCGAGGAAGCCTTCAGCAGCACCATAACCCATATTGTGAATGGGGATATCAGGACCGATATGTCTGCGGAGCTTTTCAACATAAACAGAAAGGTTTGCACCCATCATACCATAAGCCCACTGAAGCTTTGGCCAGATTCTGGGACCGATGGGATCATCAAAGCCCTTGGCAAATTCCTGACGAAGGAATGCAGCTCTCTTGGGGTTGGGCTTAAACTTCTTTGCATATTTCTTTCTGAACTCATCTGTACAATCAATATTGGGGTTAATAATACCCTTTTCAATATCGTCACAGAGCATTTCCCAGTTATCCTCAAGGTAGTCAAACATCTGAGTAAGAAGAGTAACTACGATAGAGCCAAGGTATGAAACACTTTCATCCTCAAGGCAAAATCTTAAATGAAGATATGAAGTATCTAATTTATCATTAAGGTCAGGGAAAAGAAGACCTTCAGGTGATGTAACAAAAAGAGGAAGCATGGGCTTGAGCAGTCTGAGAGGAATCTGAGCTGCACCATTGCTCATCTTATTATCAGCAGTTTTATGACCGGAAAGGTTAACAGCAAGGGGGCCCATCTGAGCGCCGAATTTCTGACCTTTCTTCTTGAAATAACGGTGTGCAACTGCATCAGTACATGAGAAACCGATACACTGCATCTTCCAAAGGTCATTGATACCCTTAGGAAGCATCTTGGGCTTACCAACTGAACCTGATGATGAAGCATACTGCACATTAATGCCTTTATACATAAGGCCCTTCTCGCCATTATTCATCATACGGTCAACATAGGGCTCGTAATCAGCATAGGTTGAAAGAGGAACCTTAGCACGATATTCATCAATAAAGTTGGGGTTGCTTAAATCGATAGAACCAAGACCAAGCTTTTTACCAAGCTCACAATTCTTGTTTCTTGAAATAATCTTTTTAAGCACCTTTTTCTGAGCCTTAAGAGGGTCTTTGGATGTATGGTCAATTTCTAAAAGAGATACATAACCAAGACCTACAACAAGAGCTGAATTTGCCATAAACATTATCTCCTTTTTTCAAAACATAAATGTATACCAATTTAATATACATTAAAAAGTTACAAATTGCAACATTTATTTAAACAAATTGTAATAATTGATTAAGAAATAATAAAAAGTGCCCCGTGTTTACGGAGCACTTTTATGGTTTAATTACTGTTCTACTGCGTAAACGCTTACTTTCTTGCGGTTTTTGCCCATACGCTCAAACTTTACAGTACCATCAATAAGAGCAAAGAGTGTATCATCTGAGCCGATACCAACGTTGTTACCGGGATGAATCTTTGTACCTCTCTGTCTTACAAGGATGTTACCTGCAAGAACGAACTGACCGTCAGCTCTCTTAGCGCCAAGTCTCTTGGACTCTGAATCACGGCCGTTACGGGTTGAACCCATACCTTTTTTATGAGCGAAAAGCTGAAGATTAATCTTAAGCATTCTGTACACCTCCATAAATAATACTGATATTTTCGGGATACTGCTCTGAAATCTCTGTTAAGTGGAGTTTAAGACCCTCAAGCACCTGATAGGAAGCCTTGCTGCCATCTATAAGACGAAAGCTGAGATAGCCATCATCCATAGAAGCTTCTGCCCTGTCACCGATAACCTCGGTAATAGTATTGGCTGCCATAAGTGAAGCTGAGGAAATAGCGGAGCAGACTATATCACTGCCTTCATCCGCATAATCTGAATGACCACTGATTTCAAAGCCATAAAGCTTATTGTCACCGATAAGTAACTTAACTTTAGTCATGAAAAAACTTATGCGTTGATAGCTGCGATCTCAACCTTGGTGTAAGGCTGTCTGTGACCCATCTTACGCTTCTCGTTCTTCTTTGCCTTGTAAGTCATTACTGTGATCTTTTTGCCCTTACCGTTCTTAACGATCTTGGCAGAAACACTTGCGCCATCAACATAGGGAGCACCTACTTTGATGCCGTCATCAGTGCCAACAGCGATTACCTTATCAAAGGTGTATTCGCTCTCTTCTTCAGCGTCAAGCTTTTCAATGTAGATAACATCGCCTGCTTCTACCTTGTACTGCTTACCGCCTGTAACAATTACTGCGTACATTTGGATAAACCATTCCTTTTTTCAGACTCGCTATGTGGGGCTCATTTCTGATTAACGGGCATAACTAACCCGCCCCATAATATGCGGCATAAGGGATTATAGCACTACTTGTCTATAATGTCAATTATTATTTAATATTTTTTGCAACTTTTTCTGCTGTAATGGTATTGCGCATAAGCATTGTGATAGTCATAGGACCTACACCACCTGGAACAGGTGTAATCATAGATGCTTTTGGCTCACACTCTGCAAAGTTTACATCACCACAGAGCTTACCATCCTCCATACGGTTAATACCTACATCAAGGATTATTGCACCATCTTTAACCATATCAGCAGTAACAAAATTTGGTCTGCCTACTGCTGCAACAAGGATATCTGCCTGTGAGCAAACCTCACTGAGATTTGCTGTGCGTGAATGGCAGATAGTAACTGTTGCATTGCGCTGAAGCATAAGCAGAGCCATAGGCTTACCTACTATATCACTTCTGCCGATAATAACACAGTGCTTACCGCTGATTTCAACGCCCATATAATCAAGCATTTCAACCATACCTGCAGGTGTGCAGGGAAGCATTACGTTATCACCCTGTACAAGCTTACCTACATTGTAGGGGTGGAAGCAATCCACATCCTTGGCAGGGTCAATTCTCTCAAGAACAGCCTTACTGTCAATATGCTTTGGAACAGGCATCTGGCAAAGGATACCACTTACACTCTTATCAGCATTAAGCTCATCAATAAGTGAGAGAAGCTCCTCAGTAGTAGTTTCCTCAGGCATTGCATACTCTCTGGAAACTATGCCGATATTTTCGCAGGCTTTCTTTTTATTATTTACATAAACTCTTGAAGCGGGGTCAGAGCCTACAATTATAACGCAAAGGCAGGGATATACGCCCTGTGCATTAAGCTCTGCAACCTCCCCTTTCATAATTTCAAGGTTATGGTCTCTTACTTTTTTACCATCTATTAAAGTTGCCATATATTATTCCTCTTCTGCTTTTTCTTCGG
>JAKSQR010000029.1 GCA_024404065.1 Clostridia bacterium
CCTTTTTCTTTTGCCCTTTCTTTAAGATATTCATCCTGAATATTCAAAAAATCTGTCCCTATATTCATAGGGGAGCGTACGTTCATAAGTGCTCTTAAAAGAGTTATCTGCTCACTCTCACTCTGAGGCACAGACAGCTCTGCAAATGTTCTGTTTTCGTCTATAAGATATTTTATAAGAAATTCTCTTCGTTCTTTTTGTGTCATATTATTTACCAAAATATCCTTTTATTTCCTGCATTCTGCCTGTCTGATTTACTTCAAAGGGGCAACGTGAATTGCAATGGTTACAGCCTATACAATCCTCAGCGTGCTTCTCAAGCCCAAGATAGTGGTCCTTTGCCATTGTGTCACCATTTTTTGCAAGGTCATAGTATTTATTTACTGTGCCTATATCAATGCCCATGGGGCAAGGCTTGCAGTGGTTACAGTAAACACATTTGCCAACAGCCTCACTTGGCTTGAAAGTGCCGATTATTGAGTAATCCTTTTCCTTTTCTGATATATTATAAAACTCCAAAAGATTTTCTACTTCCTCAGGGGTAGACATACCTGCAAGCACAGTTAATACACCGGGCTTATCAAGTGCATACTGCATGCATTGATACTGAGTAAGTGCTTTGCCGAAGGGGGAGAGCTTTGAGTCCAGAAGCTGACCGCCTGCAAAAGGCTTCATAACAGAAATACCAATGCCATCTTTTTCACATCTGTTATATACTTTTACTCTTTCGTCAACAGAGCCTCTTGCATATTCACCCTGCTGATAATCGTAGCCGGGGTTTATTGAAAACATAAGCATATCTATATCTGCCTCATCCAGCACCTTCATAATGGTTGCAGGTGTGTGAGATGAAAGACCAATATGCTTTACAACACCCTGATTTTTAAGGCTCATCAGGTAATCAAGTGCGCCACCTTTTTTATAATCTTCCCAGTCACTTTCTTCATCTATGCAGTGAATAAATCCATAGTCAATGTAGTCTGTCTGAAGATTTTTCAGCATAAAACTTATCTGCTCTTTTACTTTATCTCCGCTTGTAGTCCAGCCGTATTCACCTGTCTCATAATTTGCGCCAAAATGCACCTGATACATTACATTGTTTCTTACGTCATTAAGTGCTTTTCCAAAGTAGGGGAAGGTAGCTGCATGAGCAGTAGCAAGGTCATAAAAGTTTATTCCGCCCTCGTATGCCTTTTGTAAAGTAGCTATTGCAATAGCCTCATCTTTTCCGCCAATATAAGATGTGCCAAAACCAAGCGTGCTTATTTTGTCACCTGTTTTTCTGTTAATTCTGTATTCCATGATTTCCCTCATATTATAGTTTGTTTATCTGCTATCTATTACATTATATATACATTGTGCTAAATGTCTATACTATTTTTATTTTATTTTTTGGCAATTTACCCTCATTTGTTAATAAAATAAAAATAATGTTTTAAATTATAAAAAAACTGTTTACAAATTGTAATATTTGGTGTATAAATATAACTGTTGAAATTAGACTCTAGTATAATTTTTGGACAGATACTCATAAATGTTACAGGTTTTAATTACAATTGAGAATAATAAGACTAAAATATAACAAAAGGACGGAAAAGGAAATGGCAATCATCAAATCATTCAATTTTGGTATCGCAAGAAAAATCGTAGCAAATATGACCACTGAAAGCTGGGAAGCAATCCCTCATGGTATTGTTACTTATGAGCCTCAGGTAGATGGCTTTTTAAAGGTTCTTAAAGAAATCAACGCAGGTAAAGATAAGAGCGAAAAAATCAGCATAAATACTGCAATGCTTCGTGTTTGTGTTGAAGGTATTAAAGCAGCTCCCCTTATGAACAGCCATATTGAATTTGATTCAAAGCTTGTAAGAGGTACAGTTAATACATTTGATAATATTGATATTTCAATGCCCGTTATCCTTGAGTCAGGCGAAATGATGACTCTTAATATGCACGATTTTGATAAGAAAAATCTCAGAGAGATGAGAGATGATATTGCTGAGCAGGTAAGAAAAGCAAACAACTCTGATATGAATGAAACAATGTATCAGGTTTCTCTTATGTACACTCTTGATGGTCTTAAGAAGGGTCACCTTATGCAGGCACTCAGAAGACTTTATGGTTCAAAGATGCCCGGTAAGCATCATGTATCTAACCTCAAAGGTAAGGCAAAGAAAGAGTACTACGCAATTCCCACAACAGAAAGACTTACAAGACACGATATAGAGCAGGGTACAATCACCATTACAAACCTTGGCTCTATCTGCAGAAATTGGGATGGCATTTGTACAATGCTTGAAATCATTCCTCCTCAGGTTTGCGCTATTGCTATAGCATCTGCTACCAAGCAGCCCGTTGTAAATGCTGATGGCGAAATTGTTGTAGCTACAAAGATGCCCCTTACAATCGCATTTGACCACAGAGCACTTGATATGGACAGCGTTGTTCCCTTTATCAATAAGCTTAATGAGTTCTTTGCAAATCCCGAAATCCTTAAAGAGTGGTATTGATTAAATCTTAATAAAATGAGCCGCAGGTTTTTCCTGCGGCTTTTTTGTGATTAATAAAGAGAAGCTATGATATCAGCACATTTCTCAATGCCAAAAGCTGAGCTTGAAAGCACTAAATCATAGTTTTCAATTTTACCCCATTCCATATCGGTGTAGGTCTTATAATATGCTATACGCTTTTTATCTTTATCGTTAAGTCTTTTTTCAGGCTTTTCTGTTCTTTCACCATATAAGTCAATTATTCTGCGGCTTCTGAAGTCATTATCTGCCTGAATAAATACCTTAAGGCAGTCTGCTTTATCCTTAAGAATATAATCAGCACATCTGCCTACTATTACACATGGTCCTTCATTTGCAAGCTTTGTAATTACTTTTGCCTGTGCAATAAAAACGTTGTCGTAGTTTGAGTGACCGTTTTTATCCCTTGCAGCAAGAATATTTGAAAGCCCTGTTTTGCCTACGGTGTATTCACCTATTTCTTTAATATACTCAGGTGTATATCCGCTTTCCTCTGCTATTTTTTCAATAAGCTCTGAATCGTAGCAGGGGATACCGAGGCGTGAGGCAACTTCCTTTGCTATGGTCCTGCCACCGCTGCCAAACTGCCTGCTTATGGTTATAATTCTGTTCATAAAAGTCGCCTCCTTATGCTTTTAGTTTAATTCTATTTTTACCCAAAAACCTTAATGTGTCAAGAAAATATTATATAAATTTAACAACTGTTCATAATTAGGTTAAATGTTTTTGTGAATATGCACAACTGCACTGCCACTTAATTGTACCATCGTACAAAAATAAACTAAAGTACAATTTTAGCTTGAATTATTGTTTATTTGTGTTAAAATTTATATAGCACCAAAAGGTGTAAAACTTTTTCATATTACGGTAAATTTCAAAAAAATCAAAAAACAATAAGAGAGGGAAAAATCATGAGTTACGTTCAGAGAGTAATTGATTCCGTAGCAGCAAAGCACGCAAATGAGCCCGAATTTGTTCAGACAGTTACAGAGGTTCTTTCCACACTTGAGCCTGTTGTAAACCAGCATCCCGAGTATGAGGAGGCAGGCCTTCTTGAGAGAATGGTTGAGCCTGAAAGACAGATTTCATTCAGAGTAACATGGGTTGACGATAACGGCAAGGTTAACGTTAATACAGGCTACAGAATTCAGTTTAATGGTGCAATCGGTCCCTACAAGGGCGGTCTTCGTTTCCATCCCTCAGTTTATAGCGGTATTATGAAGTTCCTTGCTTTTGAGCAGACCTTCAAAAACAGCCTTACAGGCCTTCCCATCGGTGGCGGTAAGGGCGGTTCAGATTTTGACCCAAGAGGCAAGAGCAATGCAGAAATTATGCGTTTCTGCCAGGCTTTTATGACCGAGCTTTACAGACACATCGGTCCTGATGTTGATGTTCCCGCAGGTGACATCGGTGTAGGTGCCCGTGAGGTAGGTTACCTTTATGGCCAGTACAAGCGCATTACAGGCACATTTGATAACGGCGTTCTTACAGGCAAGGGCCTTTCTTATGGTGGCTCACTTATCAGACCTGAAGCAACAGGTTACGGCGCTGTTTACTATACACAGTGTGTACTTGCTCACTTCGGTGAGGAGGTTAAGGGTAAGACATTTGCTCTTTCAGGTTTTGGTAATGTTGCATGGGGCGCAGCTAAAAAGATTGCTGAGCTTGGCGGTAAGGCAGTTACTATTTCAGGTCCTGACGGTTATGTTTATGACCCCGATGGTATTATCACAGACGAAAAGATTGAATATATGCTTGAGATGAGAGCAAGCGGCAGAGATAAGGTTCAGGATTACGCTGATAAGTTTGGCGTAGAATTCTTCCCTGGTCAGAAGCCCTGGGGCGTTAAGGTTGATGTTGCTATGCCTTGTGCTACCCAGAACGAGGTTGGTATGAAGGAAGCTGAGCAGATTGCTGCTAATGGTGTTCCTTACTACATTGAGGTTGCTAATATGCCTACAACAAACGAGGCTATTGCTTACCTTAAGGATAACTGCAAGGTTGTTGCTCCCTCAAAGGCAGTAAATGCAGGTGGTGTTGCTACCTCTGCACTTGAAATGAGCCAGAACTCAATGAGATACAGCTGGACTGCTGAAGAGGTTGACGCAAAGCTTCATCAGATTATGACTAATATTCACGATGCTTCTGCTAAAGCAGCTGAAGAATATGGCTTCGGCTATGACCTTGTTGCCGGTGCAAACATTGCAGGCTTCGTAAAGGTTGCTGATGCTATGATGGCAGAAGGCCTTATCTGATATAATTAAATCAAATCAAATGAAAAACCGGGTACTATTCTTAGTACTCGGTTTTTTATATTTAAAAGCATCAGAATATCTTATTGGTTAGTGGTTAGCGACCTACGGGTGGCTCACCTCTGTCACCATTAAAGCCTCCCTGAGGTTTGTCTCTTTTATTGCCTCCAAATCCACCCGGACCACCATGTCCTCCCATCATAGATGCGGGGATGCTGTCTACCTGAGTTCCGTTTATGATAATAGTGCCCCCGTTGTAGGTTGAACCCTGGTCTGCATCAAAAGTAGAATTACCGGTTAAATTTATAGTTCCGCCGTTTACGATTATAGTTCCGTTTGCATCAATGCAGTCTGTATCTCCAGGGCCTGCAACTATTGTAATCTCACCGCCGTTTATTTCAATGACTACATCGCATTTGCTGCTCTTTCGTGCGGCATTTATACCGTCATCACTTGCATTTATATTTATTGTACCGCCATTTATTTTTATATTTGTTGCTTCCATACCTTCTGCGGCTGTTATTTCAAATTTACCGCCATCAACTACTAATGTTGTTGTTGCTTGTATGCCGTCATCTTTTGCATTTATTGTAAAAGAACCATCCTTTATGTAAACAGAGCCATCTTCGCTATCATTTTCACAGTGGAATCCGTCTTTGTTTGTTGTGATAACAAATGTACCTTGATTAACAGAAATTGAGTCGTTTGCTTCTATGGCATCTTCAGCACTGGTAATGTTGTAGCTGCCTTCTGTTATTGTCATATCATCCTTGCAGGTAATACCATTTCCTGCAGCAGATGTAATTGTGAGATTTCCTGTACCATTAAGAGTCAGGTCAGCTTTTGAGAATATTACTGCATCAGTGTTTATATCACCATCAGTAGTGAACAGATTATTTACAGAAAGATTATTGCTGCCCTGAGTAGTAACAAAGCATTTATCAGCTGTTTTAACGTATATAACGGGGAAATTGTCATTTGTTATAGTAGCGCCATTAAGAGTAATCTGAACCTCATCTTCTTTATCAGCTTCAACCTTAACAGTGAAATTGCTTGCTTTGCCGCTAAGAATATAATTGCCTGCAGAGCTTATTGTATAATCACTGTTATCTTTTGCTGTTATTGTAGTTGCATCTGTTAAATCAGGATTATTATTTTTATCAGATTTATCAGTGCTTGTTGACTCCTGATTTGCAATTGAATTATTTGTTTCGCTATCTTTGTTTTCATTTATAAGCCCGGTTATTGTTTTCACTTCGTCAGACCAGTTATTTGAACATCCGCTGATTAGTGTTGCAAGAGCTAAAATAATTACAATACCTGATACTCTGAATTTTTTCATTTCTTTTTCCCTCATTTATAAATCGCAATTTTCTGTTACTGTTTTTGATACGTGAATTTCCAGGTTGCCATTTCTGCACCTGATTTTATCAATCATTTCTTTTTCTTTCGTAATATCTTTCATTACAGCATTATATGTCAGCTTAAACATACTGCCCATGTTTGTGGTTTTTACATCCACAAGCTCAAAAGATGAAAGATAATCTGCAAAAATATCATCAAACACGCCTGTGTAATCAAGGTCCTCAGGAATTATAATCTTAATTGTTTTTGATAAAGCAGAATTTTTCTTAACGCCAAAGTTGAGCTTATTATAGAGTAAAAACATTGCGCAGATTATAACTGTAAACAAAGCTGCATAACCAAGGTAGCCTGTGCCACATATAAGCCCTGCACCCATAGCAAAAAATAAAGTGCATATTTCTCTTGCTGTGCCTGCTGCAGAACGAAATCTTACTAAGCTGAAAGCACCGGCTACTGCAACGCCAGCACCAATATTTCCGTTTACAAGCATTATAACTACACATACAACTGCAGGCAGTAACGCAAGTGTTACTACAAAGCTCTGTGTGTAATCAGCTTTGTACATATAGCATAAAGCAATTATTATACCAAGCAGGATGGCGCAGGATAAGCAAAGCAAAAAATCTTTTATATTTATAACTGCCATCCAATTTGCGTCAAATACTCCTCGGAATAAATTATCAATCATTGTTTGTTTCCTCCTTGAAATTATTATTTATATTTGGAAAAATCAGCGTTTTATATGCTGTGCCGTATTTGGAAAATGATGTTTTATGTATGTTATTTCTGGATAAAGCCGAAGTCATCCATAGGGGTATTCCACCAGAGCATTTTATTTCCATAAGCACCTTGTCATCAGGTATTATTGCAGTTCCATATACAGGAGCTTTTAAGGAAATTTCTTCCTGCCTGCAAAGAATGGTGTCGTCAAATGTAATACGAAAATCACTTTCTTCTTTAGTAAAATATGCTTCTCTCTCATAAGAAATAAATATTGCAGGATGCAGTGTTTTGTAGTAATCCAGGAAGTACTCAATTTCATTTGAAATCTGAGTGCCTTCTGGGCAATATTCCTTATTATTCAACCAATCCATTGCACTTCTTTCTGAAAGGGGGAGTCTGCGTTTATATACCACTGAATCATATTTTTTCTTCAGCTCCACAAATACTGTACTGTCATTTGTCGCTTCTGAATAACTTCTGACACGTAATTTCTCCTTATATATTGGTGCTTCTATGGATTTCCTTATCAGCTGATAGCTGTCTGTATCATAATAAATATTACGTATGGTTGTGCGTCCATAGTCATCCATTTCCATATAAGGTGCCATAGCGTCAAGAATGTTATTTTTTTGCTCTTTAGTCAGTAAGTATTTCAGTTCATATCTTTTGAATACAGTCTGAAAAGCCATAAAAATACCTCCTGTACATCTGATGTGCTTATTGTACAGGAGGAAAATTGAAGTAAAATTGAAGAATAATTAAATTTTAGGAATTATTGCCTTAAATTCAATAAGGCCATCAACGCAGTTAAGCTCAATTTTACCGCCATGAGCGGTTATTATTGCTTTTGCAATGGCAAGACCTAATCCGTAATGGCCTGCGTCATCCTTTCTTGATTCGTCAGCACGGTAGAATCTTTCAAACAGACGGTCTTTTATTTCATCTGATATTGGCTGACCTGAATTTACTACGGAAAGAACCGCATAATGTTTTGCCGAAGTCAGTTTTACTGATACATCTTTTTCGTTGGTGCCGTGGGTAATGGCGTTATCAATCAGGATAGAAACCAGCTGACTTAATTGGCTTTGATTTCCATTAATAAAAATGCCGTCTTCTATTTCAGTATTCAGAACCAATCCTTTTTCAAAAGCAACACTTTCAAATGGTAATGCACCACCTGAAACCAAACGGCTGAAATCAAGCTTCTCTTTAGCTTGCTGCATATTTTCTGCTCTTACAAGCTCTAAAAGTTGCTTTACAAGGTCTCCCATTCTTTCGTTTTCGTATTGTATATTTGAGAGCCATTTGTTTTCGCCAATCTCTAATGACAGTAAATCTGCATTAGCACTTATTACAGAAATAGGAGTTTTCAGTTCATGTCCGGCATCTGATATAAACTGTTTTTGTTTTGTGTCATTTGCCTCAAGGGGATTAACAATTTTTTTGGAAAACAGCCATGAAAGGATAAGAATAATAAACCAGCCACAAATACCTGTTATAAGACAATATAAGAAAAGACGGTCAGAATTGTCTTTTTCCATAGTATTATCAATCATTGCCACAATAGTACCATTACTGTCTGTTTTTACTAAAAATGGCATTTTTTTGGATGTTCCCTGAGTTTTACCGCTTGCAAGAATATCGTTTGCAATTTCAAGAATATCCTCTTCAGAGTAAAGAAGCTCATTATCACAGTTTATTCTTATTGCCTCACCATTCTGGTTATAAAACACTGAATAAAAAGTGGAAAGGCGAAACATCTTGTTATGATTTTCTTTCATATCTGGGCGGTTGCCCTTTGGCTCTGGCTTAAATTCGTGGTCAGGTTGTGGTCTGCCTGCATTATTTTCGTTTTCTATATAGCTTTCAAGCAGAGAAATGCCTCTCTCAAAGCTATAGTTTGCGTTTGCAATATAAATTACTGAAAGCAGCAAGGTGATTATTACTGTTGCTACTGCCATAATCAGCCCGAAAATCCGCAGTCTTGTTTTCTTAAACATTGCTACACCTCAATTCATACCCAATGCCTCTTACAGCTTTTATCTCAGTTTTTGCTCCTACAAAAGAAAGCTTTTTTCGGGTGAATGATAAATATACTTCTACATTGTTGTACTCAGCGTCACTCTCGTAGCCCCATATTTTTGTAGCTAATTGTTCACGTGTGAGAATCTGACCGCCGTTTGTAATAAGGTATTCCAATATCTGATATTCTTTTACACTCAGGCGTACATTCTGCCCGTTGGATATACAGTACAGAGTGGCTGTGTTTTTATCCAAAGTAATATCTCCGAAGGTCAGAGTGCCATCAGCAGTATTTCCGTTGCGCCTTAAAAGGGCACGAATGCGTGCAAGGAGCTCTTTAGTCATAAATGGCTTTGTCAGGTAATCATCTGCACCGCAGTCAAGCCCTGTAACCTTATCGTCAAGCTCACTTTTAGCAGTCAGCAGAATAATCGGAGTTTTGATTCCGTCTTTCCTGACCTCTTTTAATATATCAAAACCGTTTTTGCCAGGAAGCATTACGTCAAGCACAACGGCATCATAAATACCGCTTTGAATAGCATATAAACCATCAATGCCATTATCACAATGGTCTACATCATAGTTTTCAAGCTGCAACAGCTTGCATAGTGCCTGTGCCATTCTCTTTTCATCTTCCACAATCAGTATTTTCATTGTATCTCCTCCGATGAGTTACATTATAGCGTAAAAGATTGAAAATTTATTGATATTTTTTTAATAAAAATCTTTCAGGCTTATATAAATTCAGTTTTTATTTAAGTTTTAGTTATGTTATCTTATACGGAAGATACTTTATAGCAAAAATCTGCCTGATATTTTCAGACAGATAGCTTAAATTTATTTCTTTTTGTTCAGAATTTTTCCTGTAATTTCTCTGCCTGTCATAAAGCACCATACACCAAAAAGGGTTGCAAGGGCAAAGGTTATTGTACCTTTTCTTGTAGTTGTGCCGTCAGGGTTGATAAAATCCTCTTTTTTCATATTTCTGAAATAATTAAGTATTTTCATATTTATTCTTCCTTTGCGCTTTCAATTACTTTATCTGCAAGTGCTTTTAATTGGTCCATTGTTTCAAGGGTACCTATTTCACGCCTGAAGGATGCAGCACCTCTCATACCTTTTATGTACCAACCTGCGTGCTTGCGTGCTTCTCTCATTCCAACATAGTCGCCCTTGTATTCACAAAGCTTTTCTATGTGATTTATCATAATCTGCATTTTTTCTTCTATTGCAGGGTCGGGGAGTATTTCGCCTTTTTCAAAGTAAGCGTTAATCTGCTCAAAAAGCCAGGGGGAGCCTAAAGCGCCTCTGCCTATCATAATAAAATCACAGCCGGTATAATCATACATATATTTTGCACTTTCAATATCTGTAATATCACCATTACCAATTACAGGTATTGTGAGTGCATTTTTTACTTCTTTGATTATATCATAATTTACAGGGGGAGCATACATCTGCTTCCTTGTGCGTCCGTGTATTGTAAGCACACTTGCGCCAGCCTTTTCAAGCAGCTTTGCCATTTCCACTGCGTTTATATTATCTTCATCCCAACCTGAGCGGATTTTGCAGGTAATGGGTACTTTAACTGCATTTACACAGGCGTTTGTGATTTCAGCAGCAAGCTGCGGGTCCTTCATAAGCGCACTGCCACCACCGTGACCGGCAACCTTAGGGGCAGGGCAACCCATATTTATATCAATAGCAACACAGCCGGTCTGCTCAGCTTTTTTTGCAGCCTCAGCCATAGTAGCAGGCTCACAGCCAAAAATCTGTACAAGGGCAGGCATTTCCTTCTCACCAATAGTCATAAGGAAATCGCTTTTTCTGTCCTTCATAGTAAGACCTTTACTGCTTACCATTTCACTTACTGTGTATGAAGCACCATAGTTTATGCAAATTTCTCTGAAGGCTCTGTCTGTAACGCCTGCCATAGGGGCAAGGGCGGCATAGCCATTTAATTTCAAATTGCCAATATTCATATTCTCACCGCAAACATCTTACCATTATTTTATAAAATTTTCAATATTTTAATAAATAAAGGGGTGCAAATCTCGTATATTGTGGTATAATCTAAAATAGGTTAATTTGATTTCACTCTGAGGTGATTATATGAAATTACTTGCACTTGATGGCAACAGTATAGTAAACAGAGCTTTTTATGGTGTTAAACTGCTCACCACAAAGGATGGTCAGCATTT
Organism: Clostridia bacterium; assembly: GCA_024404065.1. Classification (GTDB taxonomy): domain Bacteria; phylum Bacillota; class Clostridia; order Oscillospirales; family Acutalibacteraceae; genus CAG-177. The sequence goes on from JAKSQR010000029.1 coordinate 11,092, forward strand.
TACAAATGCCATTTACGGCTTTATGAATATTTTGCTTAAGCTTACATCAGATTATAAGCCTGATGCAGTAGCTATCGCTTTTGATGTAAAGGAGCCTACCTTCAGGCATAAAATGTATGATGGCTATAAGGCTAACCGTAAAGGTATGCCCGAAGAGCTTGCAAGCCAGATGCCTTACCTTAAAGATTTGCTTAAAGGCTTAGGTTACAAAATAGTTGAATGCCCCGGCTGGGAAGCAGATGATATTTTAGGCACTCTTGCAGGAAAATGTGGCAGCGAAGATTTTTGCTACATTGCCACAGGTGACAGAGATTCTCTTCAGCTTGTGCGTGATAACGTTAATGTGCTTCTTGCAGCAACTAAGATGGGCGCACCTGTTACTACAGTTTATAACCTTGATAAAATCAAAGAGGATTACCTTGTAGATAAGCCGGAGCTTTTAATCGATATCAAAGCCCTTCAGGGTGACTCATCTGACTGTATCCCCGGTGTTGCAGGTATCGGTGAAAAAACTGCAAAGGATTTAATTTCAAAATTCGGCACTATTGATGAAATATACGCAAGCCTTGATACTATTGATATTAAAAAGGGCGTACATGATAAGCTTCAGGCAGATAAGGATATGGCGTATCTCAGCCGCACTCTTGGCACAATTGTAAGAGATGCCCCTATTGACACAGACTATAACTCCTATATCCCATCTGAAATTGATGCATACAAGGTTACCGAAATTCTTTCAGAGCTTGAGATGTTCAAGCTTCTTGACAGATTAAAACTTCAGGCAGTGCCTGTAAAGAAAAAAGAGATAGAGGCTGATGTAAAAACTGATGTTTATCAGGTAAGTGATACAAAGCTTCTCTATAATACACTCAAGAAAAAGGGTGAGGCATATTTCACCTTTGAGGATGGTATTTTTTATGTTGCTACCGATAATGGCGTAGCAGCGGTAATGCCTCAGAGTGATGGTTATCTTTCATTCTGTGAGGATTTCCTTTTTGATAAGGAGATAAATAAATACACATACAACTGTAAAGCTCTCTACAGCTTCTTCTATGATTACAGAGTTGATATAGAGGTAAATAACATCAAGGGTGATGCTATGCTTTCTGCCTATGTTATCAATCCCTCATCAACCTATGAGCTTCGCAGAATTACAGAGGAATATGCAGGCTATGTAGCAGGTGACGAAAG
>JAKSQR010000003.1 GCA_024404065.1 Clostridia bacterium
CCATCTATACGGGCATTTACAGGGTAACCACCACAAACGTGAATATCGGATGCTCTGGCTGCTAATGCATCACGAACTATATCGTCAAAATTATGTCTCATAATAAGGCCTCTTTATATAATAAAATTAGAGCTTACAATAGGTGCAATTTGGGTATATTACTTTATACTATAATCCTATTGTATGATAATAATATACCCTGCCCCCAAAAATTGCAATATTTTTTTAGATTTTGACCAAAAATTTTACCATTTAAGCAGTTTTGTCCGTATTTTTTAGGTAAATGTGACAAATTACGCAATGCTGTTACATATATATTGATGAATTTAAGATTCAGACACAATTTACATACAGTATTTCCAATCATATTTTATAATTTAAAACTCAAATAAAACTAAAATCTCCCCCTTTTTGCAAAGAGGGAGACATTGTCGCACAGTTTTTATCAAGTTAAATCTTTTTGCTCAAAATCAAAATCTTGGATAATAGTCACATCATCACCCAGATTGTAGTAAGCTTTAAATTTAGGAATATTAATACCATCCAGTTCCTCGTACCATACATATTCAGAATTTGGACAATTTTCAAAATGCACTGTATTTCCTTTTTTTAGTTGTTCATATAACGAAAGTTCCCTATCGACCATGTAATTGTGAACAGGCAAATATTTACAAGTAAAAAAAGCCATAATCGCAATCATAAGCATCGCAGAACAAATATGGATTGATCTCACATTTTTATCAGGGATTTTCAACAAATCCAAAGCATATTTAATTAAAATACTTGTTAAACATACAAGGAGAACATATGAGGTAAAAAGACATCTTGGTCCAATAGGATTGACTACCAATAAAGGAGCCATAGATATTGGTACACCTAACAACAGTAATAATACTTTATTTCTCTCACTTACAGGTTCTACACACCAAATAACAAGCAATGCTACTGAAACAAAAAGCAGACCAATTACTATTGTGTTTACAACCAAATACGTAAGCTCACTTAAATCAAAATCAAACGCATCAATACCAACGATAGTTATGTAAAGCAATACATTTAAAGCATTAAGTGCAATTAAAGGTATTCTATTTGATTTTTTTGATTCATAGACAGAAATTATCACTAAAGATACAATCAATACAACGAACACTACCGAATTATATTGAATAAAATGTTTGATTATCAAGCTAAGATTTATGTTAATGCTTTTAAAAATATCATTTAGATTAAAAATTTTTCTATAATCGTCCTCAGACTTAATTATTCTTATGTAAGCCGTATTACTGAACATCAGCAGAAAGCCTATTAGTGTACCTATAAAATAATATATTGAGCATACAACATTTTTTTTATTAATCACACAAATGAGCAGTGCAAAAAAAGCAAAGCACATACAAAATATCGTAATATTTTCAATAAACAGAGTTGAGCAAAAGCCCAAGAAAAACAGCAATATTTTTCCAGTATATTCAGCGCCATTAGAACTTTTGATTTTTAAAAATAATTCAAAAATTAAAAGGACCAATAAGGCAGGCGGTATATAATTTGAAAAGCCTGAAGTCCATACAACAGTTTGTATAAATATTGCTCTATTCATTACAAAAATCAATACAAATGGAATAAAATAGCAATAATCATTCAGTCTTGCTATTTTGGCAATTCGATCACATATCAACAGTACTATTACAGGGACAATAATTATTCTCAAGAATTTAATTCTGGTTAAAACTAAAACTATAATATTCCCTAAATAACGACCATTATATCCACTAAAATGATCCTTTAGTCTCTCAATGCCGATATAACTACCCCAATCGTAATCGTCACCGCTAAACGGAAATAAATAAGCCAAGTAAACAAAAGTCAGAAAAAGCAACAAAAACAAAGCTATATTTAATTTGTGCAAATCAATTTTTTGCTTCATCTTTTCTCCTTTTTATAGTCATGCAAACCAATACTAACGCCACAATTACAGAAATGTAGAGACCTTCTTTCAATCCCTTTTGATTATAAGATAGCTCTATTGTATGTTCCCCTTCTGGCAGTTCAAAGCAAAGATATGCATCCTGCACAGCAATGGTATCGACAACTTTTTTATCAATTCTAACATTCCAGCCACTGTCGTAAGGTATTGAAGTCCACATTATTCCAGACTCATCAGCAACAATTGTTCCTTTTATGTTGGTTTCTTCAAAGCTTGAGATTTCAAGTTGATTCTTCTTAAGCTTTTCATAGCCTTTGTTTAATACTTCGTCATCTATTGAGTAGCAATAAACAACACATTTACAATTCTTTTCTGTTGTATTGTAGTTGCCAAATGGCAAAGTGACAACAACATCTTCACCCGCCTGAACAACACCTACATCAACTATGAAAGGTTCTATATACGAATACCTTGTGCCGTTTACATCATAATTGAAATAGTTATTATTTTTTTGTGTTTCAAAATAGACATATGTATGCTTTGCTTCTTTTATTTTGAAGTTAAAATCGATTGATCTACTTTTTCCGTATTCATCTGATATAGAATAAACACCATTGCTATATTCTAAATTTTTGTCGTATTCAACTTCGTTTTCAATAAACAGGCCACTTTCACCTGTAACACTTTCAAACCAATTGTTTTGTGTAACAAATGGATTATAATCATCAGTCTCCCATTTCATTATATTTTTATCAGCATTAAAGCCTAATGATAAAAAATAATTGTTTTCCCATGCTTGTAGACTGCCACTTTTCTCAGAAATGGAGTAGTACTCATTTGCACAATCACCATTTTGAGAAACAACATACCTGATTGCATGCATCATATTATAAACTGGTGTTTGCCAATTATAAGCATAACAGTTTCTTTCGTTGTTTTCTTCACCAAGTTTATCCTGAATTTGCGTCATGTTGTAATATGCCATAGAAGAAAAAATAGTAGTACCATTATAACCCATAAGAGCTGGCTTCATAAAACAATCATTATTATCGTTTGAATCCATACGATAAAATTGACCATTCAACTTGTCTAATTTTTCGTTAAGCTTGTTATATTCAGCCACAGAACCATACAAAACAGCTTTTTCATTAAACAATCCATCATAAAATCCAGTATTTGTAAAGCATAATTCAACTATAATCAGACTAAATGTTAATAACATACAAAACGATTCTTGAAGTTTATTAGTGCGCATAAGCAAAATCATAATGCAAGTTATTATTCCAAATGTAACACCAACTATAAAAGTACTTGTACCAAATTTACCAACTTCGTAAAACTTACCAACTATTATTAAAATAAAAGGAACAGCCAAAGACACGATTATACTAATCCAATTGCTTTTTTGAATTGTGTTTATTGCTCTAAAAGACAAAACAAGGAGCAAAAATACATATAAAAACGAGAATCTTTCAGGTAAATCATTAGGAAAATGTAGACCGTGCCATACATAATCTAAAATATTTATGGAGAAACTAAAATAAAATAATAAAAGGGTTACTAAACTGATGATTTTTTCCTTTAATCTAATTTCCTTAGATAAAAAATATAAGGGAATCATTACCAAAGTTATAACGCCACAATACACATTTGGCACTCTGTTATAATCGCCAATTCTAATAGATGGGCTGATTGCAGGCAAATGCGTTATCAAATACTCAAAAACGCCAAAATATGATTTTATTTCTTTAGGAAAAGAACCAGATGTTGCGGAACAATTTTTTAAAATTACAAATGTTGGAACAAGTGCAAAAGCAACTAAACCTGCAGCTATAATTGAACTGAAGGCAAAGGTAAAACCTCTGTTAATAAACAGGCTGCCTCTGAGCTTTTCAAAGAGCGTTCGTTTCTCACCAAGTGTGCCGATATGCTCACCTGTATCGGTAACAAAACGGTAATTTGAAAAATAGTAAACAATAAACCAGATTACAGAAAAAATACACACCATATATCCCATGTAGTAATTGGTAAGCAGGGTGAGGGCCAATGTAATTATATACAAAAGTGGCTTTTTATCTTTAATCAGTTTTTCTATACCAAGTACCACAAGAGGTAAAAGATAGAGGGCATCCAGCCACATTACATTCCAGTAATAAGCCACAAACCAGGCGCTTTGGGCATAGAGCACGCCAAAAGCTGCTGTAAATAAATTATGATTATTTTGACTTTTTTTGAGGTAATAGGCAAAGGTGCCCGCGGCAAGTGAAGCCTTGGAAACTACCATCATACTTATTGCTTCGGCAATATAATTTCTGCCAGCTATGAGTATGTAAACTAAAAATGGACTTGAGAGGTAATTATAAAAATTACCAAGGAAGGGCCCACCAAGGCCTGTATTCCAGCTATAAACAAGACTTTTATGCTCAGTCAGTCTGTCATAGAGTTCTGTAAATAAGGGCCAATACTGATGTTGTAAATCCATTTGGATAATTGTATTTGGACCAAATGGCACCAGTTCTTTATAATAAAACACAAATGCCATTATAAAATCCACAGCCAGCATTGCAGCAATAATGTAGACATTATCAGCTATGAAATTTTTAAGTTTTACAAGCCTTGCTTTCATAAAAATCTCCAAAAATTAGTATATCTAAAAATACTCCCCTTGGTGCACAAGGGGAGCTTTGTAACTCAGTTCTCGAAGGAAACCTTCATCATTTCCTTCATTGTGGTTGTGCCTTCTATAACGTACTTTGCAGCGGACATTTTAAGGGTATTCATACCGTCTGCAACAGCGGCATCTTTAATTTCGTTAGTATGTGCCTGGATGGTTATCATGTGCTTAAGGTTAGGTGAAATCTGCATAATTTCATAAACACCAGTTCGGCCATAGAAGCCTGTTTCGTTGCACATGGGGCATCCGCCGGGCTCGTAAATTGTAAGAGGCTCGTTGGGGTCTACGCCAAGGTACTCTTTCTCATCTACAGTTGCCTCTCTGGGCTTTTTGCAGTGTACGCAAAGCTTACGGACAAGACGCTGTGCGATAATACCTACAAGGGAGTCCGCAAGAAGGAAGGACTCAAGGCCCATATCAAGCAGACGGGTAACGGTTGCGGCAGCGGAGTTAGTATGGAGGGTGGAAACAACCAAGTGACCTGTGATAGATGCCTGAACAGCGATGGAGGCAGTCTCAAGGTCTCGGATCTCACCTATCATAATAATATCAGGGTCCTGACGCAAGATAGAACGAAGAGCTGCTGCGAAGGTAAGGCCGGCCTTATTATTAACCTGAACCTGGTTAAGACCGGAGATGTTAGCTTCAACAGGGTCCTCAACTGTGATAATATTAACGCTCTCGTCATTAAGCTCAGAAAGAGCTGTGTAAAGAGTAGTAGATTTACCTGAACCTGTAGGGCCTGTAACAAGGATAATGCCGTTGGGGTTTGAGATGATATGGTCAAAGCGGGCAAGCTCCTCTTCTCTCATACCAAGCTGTGCCTTTGTACGGGTAAGGGCAACGGTAGATGCAATACGCATTACGACCTTTTCGCCGTAGCAGGATGGAAGCATAGATACACGGATATCGTACTCGGAACGGTCAACAACAATTGTGATACGGCCGTCCTGAGGCTTACGCTTCTCAGCAATATCCATATTTGCCATAATCTTAAGACGGGTAACGATAACGGGCATAAGGGAGATATCGTAGGTCATAACCTTGGTTAAAACACCGTCGATACGGTACCTTACTACAACCTGTGTTTCGTGGGCGTCTATATGAATATCGGAAGTACGGCTACGAACTGCCTGCTCAAAAATTGAACGAACAAGCATAACGATAGGAGCGGAGTCAAGCTTTTCGTCTTCCTTCTCCTTCTCCTCTTCAATCTCAGCACGGCGTGCTTCACGGTCCTTCTGGAACTGCTCAGCAGCGGACATAGCTTCATCTGAGCCGTAGTATTTATCAAGAAGGTGGTTAATTTCGGACTGAGTTGCAATTCTGGGCTCAATATTGCACTCAGCAATCATCTGGATATCATCCATTGCCTGCATATCAAGGGGATTTGCCATAGCAAGGATAACTGTGTTTATATCATCCTCAAGGAATGAAATGGGGCAAACGTTGTGCTGACGAAGAATCTGACCCTTTACAAGGCCTACGATTTCGGGGGGAAGCACAGTTGCACGAAGGCTGATGTAGGGAATGCCAAGCATTTCGCCCTGTGCCTGAGCTACATCCTCAGCGGATGCAAGCTTTTCATCAATAAATATATCTCTGAGAGGTCTGCCCTCTTTCTCGTTAATAGCTATTGCACGGTCGTACTTTTCCTGTGTGATTTTGCCTGCCTTTAAGAGGATATCACCAAGGTTACTGCCGTCTCTGGTAAATGCTGCCATAAGTTTAGTTCCTTTCGCTTATAATTATTGCAATTATATAAAAGTATTATCACAAATTTGAAAAATATTGTCAATAAAAAAATTGCCCAAAAAATCAGGCAAAAAATTGGCAGGGTAAATTTTCTTTATGCATAAATCACCAGATTATATATGATTGACACGCATATAATCATTTTGATATAATTACTGTGTATGTAATTTACATAAGGAGAGAAACTATGGCTAAAGAAAATAAAATTCATGTTGGTTTTGGCTTCCACGTAAACTGCTATCACTCCTACAGAGGTGACAGCAATGATGGCTTAGGCTTCGGCTCTGACATCAGAATTATAAGAAAAATAATTGATGTGCTTAATGACCTTAACGAGCAGGGCATACCTGTAAAAGGCACATGGGACAGTGAAAATTTCTTTTCGCTTGAAAAGATTTTACCTGAGCACGCACCTGATATTATTGAAGGTATTAAATACCGTACCGATAAATGGGGCGACGAAAACATAATAATGGGCTACTCAAACGGTGCTCTCAGCGCAATGAACGAGGAGGAGCTTACTGCATCCATCAAGCTTGCAGTAACTAACCCTGAGGGCAGCGGTATTCAGGACCTTTTTGGCAAGTGCGAAATGATTGTAAGACCTCAGGAGGTTATGTTTACCCCCTCTGATGTTTCAGTTTACAATAAGTGCGGTGTAAAGGCTCTTTGCCTTTACTACTCCTGCGTTCCCTTTGATGCATTCCGCACAATAATCCCCCGCCTTTCTGATGAGCACGCATTCAACCCCCTCACCTACTCATACAAGGGTGAGGAGCTTACCATATTACCTACATATAACAACTCCGATATCTGCGATGCAGGCTGCCTGAGAAGCTGGGTTAAGGAGCTGCACGCAAAGCAGGAGAGCGGACAGATTAACAGGGATATGTTCATCTTTGTAAATATGGATGCAGATGCAATTTTCTGGGAGACAATGAATATACCCGTAGTCGGCCATAAAATTGCTAACACAGATGGTATTCACGGCCTTGTTATGGAGGTTGCTGACCTTGACTTTGTTGAGTTTAACACACCCGGCGGCTACCTTGCTGACCATGAATCCGTAGGCAAAATTGACTTTACACACGACGTAGCAGACGGCAACTTTACAGGCTATGCAAGCTGGAGTGAAAAGCCCTATAACCGTAAAATATGGACAGCTATTGAGCGCTCAAGAGCAATGGCTAAGGTTAACGCTAAAAAGGATAACAACGCTGTATCATTTAAGGAGAGAGTGCTTCTTCTTTCCACCACTCACTTTGGCCTTGCAACTCCCGTACTTAATATTGAGCGTGAGCGCACAGCAAATGCCCTTGCAGACAGCATTGTAAAGGCTGAGAGTGAGGCACTCCCCCAGACTGAAACCATAAGAATCCACAATATTACAGGCTCTACACTTCAGTGCCTTCAGCTTAAAACTAACGGCATTGACGATGCAAGCAAGATAAGGCTTAAAGGCAGAGGACTTAAAGATTACACAGTAATCGGCCTTGATGACAAGTGCGAAACTGTATTTGCAGTAATGCGTTTTGGTCAGAAAATAAGGCACTATGATATTGAGGTATTTACTGACGCAAAGCCTCAGTATGAGATAGTTTGCAACAAGCTTGAAACTGCAACTACTCAGATTATATTCAACCACCTTACAGGTGTTGAATCCGTAACATATAAGGGTCAGAAGGTTGGCGGCAGCGACTTCCTCAAGGGCTTTATCACCTACGCTGGCAAGAATTATGACTTCAGAGTGCTTGGCGTTAAGGGTATCCCCTGCGGCGGTACAGGCAAGGTTGTAAGAGTAAACGGCAGCATTCACCTGCCCGGTGAAATGACTGAAGGTAGCTTTGTTTACGATTTCTTCACCTTTGGCGGCTCTGATAATATTTATGTAAGAACAACTGTTAATTACCCCTACACCGAGGAGAGAGATTCAATCACAACCGAAAACTCAACCCTTGGCAGATTTACAGATAACAAGTGGAGCGAAGCAGTCCCCTTCCAGCTTACACCTGAGCTTAAGGGTGACCTTTCCGTAGTAAAGAGAAACTTTATGGGCGATTTCTCCTCATTCCGCACTGCTTCATTTATTGAAAGCGACGAGAGAAACTCCTCACTTGCATCATTTAACCATCAGCTTACAGCGGGCGTTGTAGGTCTTACCGGCTCAGATGCAGGTATGCTTATAGGTAACTCCCGTCAGGTGCTTAACTCCATGGCACACTGCCCCATGAGGCTTGATAATGATGGCACAGTACATCTGAGCCCATTCGGTCATTTCTATGGTCCTCAGAGGCATCACTGGTCAAGAGGCAATGACGAAATTCTCAGCGTTTACACCCTTGTTACTCCTCAGGGCAAATCCATTGCTCCCGCTTATGACGGCGTAACAGAAACAACAATGATGTCACTTTGCTTCTATGATGGCGGCATTCCAACAGATGAAGCTGCAGCCGATATTATAGCCTTTGCAGATGGCGCAGTTGCTACCGCACCTGAGGGTGCAATGCTTCAGCCCTTCTATGGCGATAACGTAACCTTCCGTGAAACATTGGAAAATGGTGAGGATGGCAAAAAGCTTGCTAACCCTGTATTCAACGGACTTAAAGGTCATGTTGGCGAATACATTTCAAAGGGCTACACAGCTATAAGCCACATTGTAAAAGCTCAGATTAAATCAAGAAAATAAAACTGATATAAAACATGAAGCCTCCCTGCAAAATGGGAGGCTTTTATATATTACTATATATTTGTATACAAAATCTCCCCCTTCGGTGTGAAGAGGGAGATTTGATTTATGTTATTTCAATTTCTTTTATCAGAAATTCGTTGCCTGTGTGCAGGTAGGTATTTGGGCTCTGGCAGTAGGGGCAGGTGCGGCCATACTGCATTGTGGGGTAATACTGCTTGCAGTCCTCACAGTAGGTAACAGCATCTATCTGCTCTATTTTCATAACACATTCTTTCATTATGTCATGCTTTTTTACTGCCCAGTTCCAGCAATCCTCCAAAAGATGGGGAACAACGCCTGAAACCTCACCAAGCTGAATAGTTACAGACTTTACTTCCTCTGCATTATTCTCAATGGCAACCTTTTTAACATCGTCTATTACGTAAAATACTACGCCTAATTCGTGCATTTTATACCTCAGTGCTTGCCAGTATCCAGACCCATGGATTCACGGAATTCAACATACTTCTTTTCGTATTCCTTAACTTCCTTGGGAATCTTCTTAACTGCAAGCTTTGCAACATTCTTTGCAAAGTTGGGAAGAATGTACTTGAATTTATCCTCTGCAATAACCATGTCTGAGGCATGAGGATGGCTTCTTACAAGGTGAATTGCATCAAATTCGCACTTTGTGGTACAAACGCCGCAGCCAATACATCTGTTGGGGTCAACAACTGAAGCACCACAGCCAAGGCAACGTGCTGTTTCAATCTTAACCTGCTCTTCAGTAAGGGTCTTGTGAGCGTCTCTGAAGCTCATCTTGTGGTCAACGGATTCATCCATGCCAGCTTCCTGACGGGAAGAATTATCGTAATTATCAATAACAAGATTGTTCTTATCAAGCTCAATGAAATCACGACGGTTTCTGCCGTTCTGAAGGCTGAACTTCATGCTTGCGGTACGCTGCTCTTCTGTAGCGGGAACGGCATTTACATAAACGTTATCGTTCCACTGAACATATCTATGAAGTGATTCTGCAGCGCACTTACCCTCTTCAATAGCGTTGATTACGAAGGAAGGACCTGTGTAAACATCGCCGCCTACAAAGATATCAGGCTGTGCTGTCTGGAAGGTAAGGCCATCTGCAACAGGATAATTACCGTGCCAGAATTCAACCTTTTCGCCCTCAAGAAGCTTGCCCCATTCGATTGCCTGACCGATAGCATAAACTACGTTTGAGCACTCGATAGTCATTGTATCATTTTCATCATACTGAGGAGCAAACTTACCCTCTGCATTATGTGTAGCAGTGCACTTCTTAAATACAACTGCCTTAACCTTGCCGTTTTCGTCCTTAAGGATTTCTTTTGGACCCCAGCTGTTGCAGATTGCGATATCTTCCTCAAGTGTTTCTGCAACTTCTTCATTTGATGCAGGCATAGTTTCCCTTGTTTCAAGGCAAACCATTGAAACCTTGTTTGCGCCAAATCTGTGAGCTGTACGAGCGCAGTCAACAGCAACGTTACCGCCACCGATAACTACTACATCGCCTTCCATCTTCTGGCTCTGATCTTCAGTAGCCTTATGAAGGAAGCTTACTGCGATATCAATACCCTCAGCATCTTCGCCGGGAATATTTGCAAGTCTGCCGCCCTGGCAACCGATTGCAATATAGAATGCATCGTAGCCCTCAGCACGAAGCTCTGCAAGTGTAATATCCTTACCAACCTCAACGCCGCACTTGATTTCAACGCCAAGCTCTTTGATTACTTCGATTTCAGCATCAATAACGTCTTTTTCAAGCTTATATGAGGGAATACCGTAGCGCATCATACCGCCGGGCTTCTCACTCTTTTCAAAAATAGTGGGCTTATAGCCATTGGTTGCAAGGTAGTATGCACAGGAAAGACCTGCAGGACCTGCACCAATGATGGCAATCTTCTGCTTCCAGTTTTTATATCTGTTAGAAGCTATCTGTACAGGAGGAACATAGCGTGACTCAGCCTTAAGATCCTGCTCTGCAATAAACTTCTTAACTGCATCAATTGAAACTGCTCTGTCAATAGTACCACGGGTACAAGCATCCTCACACTTGTGGTTACATACACGGCCGCAGATTGCGGGGAAGGGATTATCCTTCTTAATAAGTGCAAGTGCATCCTGATATCTGCCCTGTGCAGCCATCTTTAAATAACCCTGAACAGCAACGTGTGCGGGGCAGGCTGTTTTACAGGGAGCTGTACCTGTATCATAGCAGTTGATTCTGTTTTCATTTCTGTATTCGGGGCTCCACTTTTCATCCTTCCAGTTAAGGTACTCGTGGAGTGATGACTGCTCAGGAAGAGTACGGCGGGGATATACAACCTCACCCTTAGTTGTGCAAAGCTTCTGGCCAAGACGAACTGCACCTGCAGGGCAGTACTCAACGCACTTACCACAAGCAACACAATCCTTTGTTGTTACCTCTGCTCTGTATGCAGATGCTGACATATTTGGAGTGTTGAAATACTGTGATGTTCTGAGAGCGTTACAAATCTGTACATTACAGTTACAAATACCAAAAATTTTGTTATCGCCATCAATATTTGTAACCTGATGAACAAAGCCTTTTTCTTCAGCACGGCGGAGAATATCCATTGCCTCTTCGTAAGTAATATCGTGACCCTTGCCTGTTTCACGGCAGTAATCTGCAAAGTCACCAACACCAATACACCAGCTGAAATCATCATCAGCACATACTTCACCTATAGCAGCACGTGAAGCACGGCAACTGCATCGGCCAACACCGATTTTGCCCTCATACTTTTTAAGCCAGTATGAAAGCTTTTCAATATCAATTGCTTCGTTTTCCATAGAGATAGCCTTCTCTACAGGGATAACATGCATACCAACGCCTGCGCCGCCTTCGGGAATCATGTGTGTAATTCCTGCAAGGGGGATATATGTCATTCTTTCAAAGAAGTCACCTACAGCGGGATGCTCCATAAGTCTTGGATTTGAGCCATCAGCCTTCTCATCCATATTGAATAATTCTGCAGAGCCGGGAACAAACATAACAAGTGAATATCTTCTTTCACTCTGAGGAGCTGTTCTTCCGTTATGGTCATAGTGATAACCGTAGTCATATTCAAGAAGACCAATGTAGCACATTTCGTCAACAAGCTTCTGAAGGTCTTCTTCAGTATGGGTGCCCTTATCGAGCTTCTTCAGATCTTCAAATGTGTAATGGTGTCTTAACTCCATCTCAAGAGCAAGATCAGCCATTTCATCAGTTACGATTTCTGCAAGGCCGTAATATTCAGGGTCCTCAACAGTAATACCCTTGATTTTATGGTCAAGCACGTCGGTAATTTTTTTGCCAAGCTTTACAATCTTTTCATTTGCTACCTTATCATGTGAACGAGGTGGATCAATGAAAAAGTTGTACTCATACTTTTCTGCCATATTATTCTTCTCCTTTTATTTCTTTGCGAACCCACTGTGCAAGCACATCAATGCCTTCGCCTGTCTTTGCTGAAATTGGAATAATCTCTGCCTTTGGATTTCTCATGTGAACGTACTCTGTAACCTTATCCATATCAAAATCAAAGTAAGGCATAACATCAATCTTGTTTATAATAACAAGGTCGCATACTGAGAACATAAGTGGATACTTAAGAGGCTTGTCGTGACCCTCAGGTACAGAAAGAATCATAACATTCTTTGTGGCACCTGTATCAAACTCTGCAGGGCAAACAAGGTTGCCTACATTCTCAAGTATGATTAAATCCACATCACCTGCCTGAAGACCTTCAACGCCCTGGCGGGTCATTTCGGCATCAAGGTGGCACATACCGCCTGTGTGAAGCTGAATGGATTTAACACCTGTTTTTTCTGCGATTGTGATTGCATCTACATCGGAGTCAATATCGGCTTCCATTACGGCAACCTTTATTTCATCCTTGATGCTATTGATAAGCTTTGTGAGTGTGGTGGTTTTGCCTGAGCCTGGTGCAGACATAAGGTTCATAAGGTATATGCCCTTCTCCTTAAGCTGAGCCCTGAGCTCTGCTGCATCCTGGTCATTGTGGGCAAACACACTCTGCTTAACCTCAATAACTCTGACTTTATCCATTAAATTTACCCCTTTGCGCATAATAGCGCATAAATATTTAATTTATTATATTATATAAAATTCTTTTTTTCAATATCAAATAAAAATTTTCTTGCACTGCAGTTGTTACTTTGATATAATACAACCAATTTATTATCAGGGAGAAAACAAATGGCATTAAAAGATTTACTTTCAAATTATCAGTCTGCAAAGAAAGCCCATAATCTTACAAAAGATACTGCTCAGCAGATTGACCCTAATATTTATCTGCTTGATTACAATAACGAATACTACCTTGATGAAATACTTGAGAGCGGTTGCTCATCAATTGCACAGCTTATCGGCTTTGCCACAAAGAAATTCAATAAAGATTTCATTATAGGCGACCAAAAGGGCAGTGGTTGCACTACTTTTGACCTTCATAACCCTGACGGCGACCATCTGCTTGCAAGAAATTTTGACTTTAAGGAGGCTCCCTGCTTCGTTGTATGGACTCATCCCGAAGGAAAATACGCAAGCCTCAGCGTAGTTGATAATAACTTTATGCTTTATGGTAAAAAGCATTCCCTGTGGAAAAAGGGCAGCAGTCAGGTGCTTCTTGCCCCCTATTGTTGTGTAGACGGTATGAATGAAGAAGGTCTTGCAATTGCAGTGCTTCAGATAAGAGCAGCTGCTACAAAGCAGACCGATAAATCAAAAAAGGATATTACCACAACACTTATGATAAGGGCTGTGCTTGACACCTGCAAAAATGTAGATGAAGCAATTGAGCTTATCAGCAGCTATAATATGATAGACTCCCTTTTCACAAACTATCACTATCAGATAGTTGACAGAAGTGGTCGCTCAGTTACAGTTGAGTACATCAATAATGAACTGAAAATTTATGAAAGAAACAGCGAAAAATATCCTGCAGAGGGCTCAATATTTGAGGATGACGGTCTTGACTTCCAGTATGTATGCAACTATGCCATGACAAAAAATACTGACGGCTTTAAGGCGGAAATGCACGGAAGCGACAGAACTGATGCCGTAATAAAGGCTATGGGTGAAAACAACAACGTAATGACAGAGCTTGAGGCTATGGATTTACTCTCACACGTAATGCTTGACTATGACCATCCAAAATATCCATGGAATATAATCTCACTGTGGAGCATTGTTTATAACACTGAGAAGGGCACAGTTAAAATTGCTGCAAACGGTGAGTTTGAAAGAATTTACTCCTTCAGCATTGCAGAGCCCTGCAAGATACTCGCTAAAGAAAGTATTACCAACTCAAAATACACTAAAACAGAGTGGGAATATCTTTAATAAAAAGCATTCAACCCCTGTGGTATCACTACCGCAGGGGTTGTTTTTATGTGGTATTATTTGTCTGTTTCTTCTGATTCTTCAGCCTCTGTTTCAGGCTTTCTTGATTTTTTGATAAGCGCTATGGTAACTACTGCCGTAATAGCAAGCACAACTGCTGCTGCGCCACAAACAGCGGCATATTTTACCACGGGAGGAAATCCTGGTTTATCGTCCTCGTTTATGCGGGATATTTCTTCCGCATTATCAGGATTTTCCTCAGGATAAAGATAGTAGTAGACATCTACATCTAATGAATTCCAGCCACCTCTACGCAATTCATTTTTTGCAAGTACTGAATTTATCCAGCCTGTTTTACCATTATATTCAATATAGGCTGCAAAAAGGGACTCATCGTATGCAATAACCACAGCTTCTTCGCCTTCAGAAATTGTGAAGCTTTCGTTATCTAAAAAATAGTCATCAAAAACGTCAAGGCTTCTTGAAAGCTTAACCTTATATATACGGTCTGCGGTTATAATTTTATCTTTTACCCATACATTTTCGCCATTATAGTTTACCCTGTACCAGGTTACAGAGTCTGTATCATTATATTCATAAACGGAAAAATCAGCTCTGAAAATTTCATTGGCAGGAATTTTTCTTATATCTGAAGATGCCTTGGGTTGTGTATAGCCGTATGTGTTTTCACAGATAATAATTGTAGTGTTGTCCTCATCTGCAAATTTATTTTCTGTTGAATCAGCCCAATAAAGCTGTCCATCAGCTATAAAGCCGTATTTATCGCCTGTTTCATATACGGGCTTAATTACATCATCAGCTTTAATAACTATTTCTTTATCAGCTTTACCACCATTACTGATAGAATCTGAGGCGGTTATACCATTGGTATCAACAGCAAGCAGCTCATAGCTTTCGCTATGCTTTTCAGCACAATATGCAATACTGAACCAGTATAAATCTCCGCCAAAATTGATGCCATACCAGCCGCCATCAGAATAGTATGCATAAGCAGTTTTTAATTCTTTGCCTGCAGAAATTGTTTTATCAGTCTTTACAAGCTTTCCGTTTTCTGCTTTATAAAGGTTGCTGTTTTCAGTAATTATACACTCTGTAACAAAGCTTTCAGCAAAAGTTGCTTCTGGTCCGCCCTCATAGCTTGTTAAAAATGCCCATCCGCTGTTGCCCTGGTATTCTATGTAGTACAAATCACTTTTGGGCTTTAAGGCATAAAGAGAATAATCTATAACTGTACCTGCTGGAATATCAACTTTCTTTGCAGAGTCATAATCATTACCAGGATTATTCAGAAGATAAATATAATCCCTGATTAAAACTATGTTACCTCTTGAATAAGCGCCATCATATATGTTACGTCTGCCGTTTACTACCTGAGCAAAGTCATAATCTTCACTGTATGGATAAATGGAAATCCAGCCGTCTGTACCATTGTAGCTGATATAAGCCCAGCTCGGCTCATTAGTGTTATCCACCTTATCAATGGTAATATCTGCACCGTAGGGAATATTGCTGATTATCTCATAGTGATAATCTGGACCGCTGTAGATTGCCATTCCGTCTTTGGCGATTATACGGATTGTGTAGCTTTCGTCAAGCTTTTTTGCTTTAGAGCCGTCAACGGAAGTTACTGCCAATTCTATGCCATCATTCTCTTCAAATGAAACGTAACGACCATCGTACAGACCAAATAAAACTGACTCATCACCAAAGACGTATCCTCCTGATACGGTAATAATACTGCCCTTGGGGATAACTATTTTCTCTTCATCTGAATCACTTGGTGAGGCTGTAATTCCATTCTCTGCTGTTACTACAACATCATAAGGGTTAAAGCTTGGTCCGCCAACATCTGCAAAGGCGGTAATTGTTAAGCTGAGAATTATTAAAAGTGATATAAAAACTGAAGTTAATTTTTTCATATTTGCCTCCTATATATATTTGCTGATAATCAAGCCTGTGCCAAAGGATATACCGTTAAGTAAAAGCGATAGTAAAAAGGGATTTATCTTTTTCCAGTTAAGTGCTTTTAAGTAAATAATGCCTTCAATAATTACTGCGGATATTTCGCATATTGCCGTAGCTATATAATACCCGATTACTCCGTAATAAAAGCCTGAAAAGAAAGTGATAAGCACCACAAAAGGATTTGTAAGCACACTTGCCATAGCAACAATCACTAAATCTTTCTTTGATTTTATGCTGATTATTCTTGCCAAAACAGTTTCAATAAGCACTGTAAGCACAAGGCATTTCAGCATTGTGAGAGGTAACTCATTCAGCATTATTCTTCTCTTCCTCTCTCCGCTTTTTAACTGCCCTGTAAGCAAGGAATGAAGCGGCAGCTATTAAACTCACAACCAGAACAGCAAGAGCGATAACGCTTGTGGCGTAATGGCTCAGCATAATCTCATTAACTAAAACTGTAACCATATTATCCATCTGCCTTTTCATCCTTTCTTATGATTAAATGTATAAGCACAAGGCAGATTACCGTTAATGCAGTAAGCATTATACAGTTTGCCTTTACAGTAGCAAGCTTAAAGAAAAATATAGGAACTGTGCCTAAAAACAGGCCTATTGTTGTAAATCCGAAAGCAACACCCGGTGCGTTAGGAAGAGCCGAAACAAGCACCGCTAAGGTAATTGCCATAGTCATGCTGAAAAACATAACACCGATAAGTGACACCATCATGTGGGAATCACCAAGCAGTAAAAAGGGCAGGGCAAGTATTGCACTTATGTAGGCAGTTTTCTTTACACCTACCAGGTCTGCAACCACTCCGCCGAGACCTTTGCCAAGACCCATTATGCAAAAAAGATAAACGGTCTGCAGGGTTGTTTTATTCCATGATGTAGGTATGCCGTAGCCCATATAACCCCTTACAATAACTATGATTGTAGCAAATAAAATAACCAAAGCTACGGGCATTTTATCATTTGCATAGTTAAAGGCTTCGCAGGGATTTTTGCAGGCTTTGTCGGCATCCTTTCTGTAATACTGTGCAAGCAGAGCAAAGGGAATTGATGTAAGCACAAAGGCAATGACAATATAAACTGAAATATCTGTGCCTGCTAAAAGCTTGCCTGTAATTACACCGAAGGAGCCGCCTGCTACAAATATTGCGCTGTGAGAAAGGCTGCCATTTGATGCCCTCAGAGTAACCTCTGCGCCGCCTATATGAGTGCAGCAATTTCCAAGGCAGAGTATTGCAAGTGGAATCCATTTTGAGTAAGGGAAAAATGGTGCTGAAGCACACATAAGTATTATGCCGATTACCGAAATATTAAGCCTTGGGTATTTATCACTTATTGCTCCGATTACGGATTGCGGCACAAAAGCAAGGGCATCATAAACAAGAGGGAAAAGCCATGCAAATGCTCTGTCACCCATCACCTTAGTGATAACAAAAAAGCAGATTACCTCCGTCATAAAATGTATGTAAAAATAGAGAAAGCCTGCATTTATATTTCTGAATTTTGATTTCAACTTTACTCCCCTCCACGCCTTCATTTTCTCTTTGTATATCAGTATTTGCAATTTGAAATTTTGTTTCACGATTTTTAACTTTTATTTTTTCTTTCAGAATAATTTTGCAGCATAAGTATACGGCAATAACAATATAATGTACATATAATTGACACTAATTTTTATTTGTGATATATTTACTTTAATTTATTTTTGAATGGAGTAATTCTAATGCATATTCAGGGTTTTTCAAGCGTGTTAGTCAACACCCTGACTGTTTTAATCGGCAGCTCAATCGGTTTACTTCTGAAAAAAGGAATACCCGAAAGAATATCAAAGGCGGTTATGATTGCCCTTGGCCTTGTTACAATGTACATTGGCATAAGCGGTGCCCTCAGTGATGGTAACAAAGGTGCAAATGCTATTGTGGTAGTTATTGTAATGGTAGTTGGCACAATCATAGGCGAAATAATTGATATAGATAAGTGGATTGGCAAAGCCGGCGAATTTGTAGAGAAAAAATCTAAAAAGAAAAGTAACGGCACATCCATAGCAGAGGGCTTTGTAACAAGCAGCCTTGTATTTTGCATAGGTGCTATGACCATAGTAGGCTCACTTGAGGCAGGCCTTAAAGGTGACTGCACTACCATATACACAAAAAGCATTATGGATTTGATTTCATCCTGTATGATGGCAAGTGCTATGGGCTTCGGTGTGCTTTGCTCATCATTATTTGTGTTTATTTTTCAGGGCTCACTTGTACTTCTCTCAGGCCTTCTGGAGAATGTACTCAGGGACCCGAATGTAATAGCTGAAATAAGCATTGCAGGTAACATTATGATTTTAGGCCTTGGCTTTAATCTTATTGGCCTTTCCAAATTCAAAATTGCAAATATGCTGCCTGCACTTCTGCTTGTACCCCTTGTACACTGGGGCATTTCCTACATTCCCTTTTTAAGCTGATAACCCCTTTTGAAAGGATTAAATATGAACGACGAACTTAAACTTATAAGAGAAGAAATAAGCAGCATTGATGAAAAGATGGTTGCTCTTTTCAGCGACAGAATGAGTGCAGTTGAAAAGCTGGCTGAGTATAAGAAGGCTCACGGTATGCCCATTCTTGACCTGAAGCAGGAAGAAAAAATAATAAAAGAGAATGAAGCTCTGCTTAAAAATCCTGAGCTTACTCCCTACTATAAAAGCTTCATCACCAATATTATGACTCAGTCTGATAAATATCAGCAGAGGCTTAATGAGGGCATGAAGGTAGCCTATAATGGTGAGGAGGGTGCCTTTGCTCACATTGCTGCAAAGCGTATTTTCCCTGAAGGCATACACCAGGCATATTCATCATTCAGCGAGGCTTATGAAGCAGTTGAAAAGGGTGAGTGTGACTGCGCAGTTATCCCTATTGAAAACAGCTCCGCAGGTGAGGTTGGCGTAGTAATGGACCTTGTATTTGAGGGTAACCTTAATGTTACAGGCTCCTACACCCTGCCCGTTACACAGAATCTGCTTGTAAAGCCCGGCACTAAAATTGATGATATTAAAACTGTTATCAGCCATTCTCAGGCTCTTATGCAGTGCGAGAAATATATTGAAAGCCATGGCTGGGAAACAGTAAAGGCAAACAGCACATCTCTCTCTGCAAAGCAGGTTTCTGAAAGTGACAGAAATGATATTGCTTCAATTGCAAGTGAAGAGGCTGCTAACCTTTACGGGCTTGAAATACTTGACCACGATATCAACGAAAATCACAGCAACACCACAAGATTTGTTGTGCTCTCACACGGTGAAAATGTACTCAAAGGCAACAAAGACCGCAAATTTATTATGATGTTTACAGTAAGCCACGTAGCAGGTGCCCTTGCAAAGGCAATAAATGCTATTGGTGACTGTGGCTTCAATATGGTTTCCTTAATGTCACGCCCCATTAAGTCAAAAGCATGGCAGTATTACTTCTATGCAGAGCTTGAGGGTGACGACCAGAGTGAAAACGGTCAGAAAATGCTTCAGCTTCTTTCTGAGCAGTGTGATTTTATTAAAATTGCAGGCCGTTACACAACTGATATTGACCTTGGCAACAGTATAAATTTTGAAATAGGAGAATAATATGGACCTTTTACCATTCCTTAAAAGTGTTTTGGAGCAGGATACTGCTCCAGTAGTGCTTTGTGACCTTGAACATACTATTATTTATATGAACCCCGCCGCAGCGGAAAACTATAAAAAATATGGTGGATATCAGCTTATGGGTGCAAATCTGCTTAACTGCCACAATCCTCAGAGCAGAGAGATGATAAACAAGGTTGTTGGCTGGTTTGCAGAAAGTGAAAGCAATAATATCGTGCATACATTCTATAACACAAAGCAGAATAAGGATGTGTATATGGTAGCCCTGAGAGATGACGATAAAAAGCTTATCGGCTACTATGAAAAGCACGAATTCAGAGAAATTGACAAAACTGAAATGTATAAAATGGATTAAGTAAAACAGCCATTGATATTTTCAATGGCTGTTTTAAATTTTAAAGCCCTCATCAAAACGATGAGGGCTTTAGTATTTATTTTACATTTTACGGATATCTACAAGGTCAATTGCGCCTACGGGGCAAACCTCGTGACAGCCACCACAGCCTGTACACTTATCGTAATCAACAGTTGCACAGAATCTGTCTATGCTGATAGCCTCAGCCTCGCACTGCTTAACGCACTTCATACAACCGATACAGCCTGCAGAGCACTCCTTACGGGTAACTGCACCCTTATCGTGGTTTTTACAAAGCACAGCAGCCTTAACCTCTTCAAGGGGCATCATTTCAATAAGACCCTTGGGGCAGGTGTTTACACACTTTTTACAAGCCTTACACTGAGCAGGATTGATACGTGCAACACCATTGCAGATGGAGATAGCACCATATTCGCAAGCCTTAAGGCAATCACCATAGCCGATACAGCCATAGATACACTCTTTAGGTCCGCCGAATACCTGAGATGCCATACGGCAGCTCATAACGCCATCATAAATAAGTTTTTCCTGAGCAACACCCTCATGGCCTCTGCAAAGTACAACTGCAGCAACAGGCTTAACCTCGCCTGCCTCTACACCGAGTATAGCGCTTATTGCCTTTGCAGCATCATTTCCGCCGGGGTTACAAAGGGCTGTGTTTGTAGCTTCGCCCTTTGAGAGAGCAGCTGCATAACCGTCACAGCCTGAGTATCCGCAGGCACCGCAGTTAGCACCGGGAAGGCACTCTCTTATTTTCTCTGCAGTTTCGTCAACGGGAACTGCAAAAACCTTAGAAGCAATTGCAAGTAAAAGAGCTGCAACTGCGCCGATAACTGAAACAATAGCTACGGCGATAATAATTGATTCCATAATTCTTTACCGCCTTTCTTATGCTCCGAAAATGCCCTGTACAACACCTGCAAAGCCCTGGAATGAAAGGGATACAAGTGATGCGGCAATCAGAGTGATGGGAAGACCTTTAAGAGCTTTAGGGATATCGCAGCCCTCAAGTCTTTCACGAACGCCTGCAAACATTACCATTGCTACAAGGAAGCCTACGCCTGCACCTATGGAGTTAACCATGCTCTGACCAAAGCCGTATTCCTTCTGGATGTTAAGAAGAACTACGCCGAGAACAGCACAGTTAGTAGTGATAAGGGGAAGGTAAATACCAAGTGCCTGATAAAGTGAGGGGATAAACTTTTTAAGTACGATTTCAACAAACTGTACAAGTGCTGCAATTACAAGGATAAATACTATAGTCTGAAGGTAAGCTAAATCCTTTGCAACAAGAAGTGTGTTGATGGGGAATGTAACTGCAGTAGCAAGAGCCATAACGAAGATAACTGCTACGGACATACCTACTGCGGTATCTAATTTTTTAGATACACCAAGGAAGGGACAAATACCAAGGAACTGGCAGAGAATGTAGTTCTCTGTAAGTATGGCGGTTAAGAAAATCATAAGAAATGCACTCATGCTTTTGCCTCCTCCTTTGCTTTATTATCACAGCTTTCATCTGTGTTTATAAGGGAGCAGCTCTTTGCCATGGGGCAGTTGCCGCAGCCCTTAAGCTCTGCCTTAGGCTTACCCTTGCCCTCTGCAATCTTATTGGCAAGTGCCATAACAAGACCAAATACAAGGAAGCCACCGGGAGCAGCTACAAGGATGCCGATTGGGTTATTAACAAGGCCGGGAATTTCAATACCGTGAGCAGCAATACCAAATACGCTGGTAAGGTCGCCGATACCATCAAAGAGTGTACCTGAGCCAAGAGATTCACGGATAGTTGCCATAACCATAAGGGCAAATGTAAAGCCTATACCCATTCCAAGACCATCAAGGAAGGAAGCGGGTACTGAGTTTTTACCTGCAAATGCTTCTGCACGGCCAAGGATGATACAGTTAACAACTATAAGGGGAAGGTATACGCCCAGGGCACTGTCAAGTGCGGGCATAAAAGCCTTAACAAGCATCTGAACGATTGTAACGAATGATGCTATAACTACGATGTATGCGGGAATTCTGATTTTTGAAGGAATAATTTTACGAAGTAAGGAAATAACTACATTTGAGCAAACAAGAACGATTGTTGCTGCAACGCCCATACCAATAGCACTGGTAAGGGATGTAGATGTAGCAAGAGTGGGGCAGGTACCAAGTACAAGCCTGAGTACAGGGTTTTCCTGAATAAGACCCTTGCTGAATTCCTTGCCAAGGGATTTTTTCTCAGCCATTATTTAGTACCTCCTTCTGCTATATTTTTGTAGCATTCAATTGCGTTATTTACTGCGGTCTTAGTAGCATTTGATGTACGGGTAGCGCCTGAAACAGCATCTACTGCCATAGCATCATCTGTGCCCATAAATCTCTTGAGGAAATCTGTGCCCTCTTTGAGAATTTTGCCGCCCAGTGAAGCAGTTTCGCTGTTTTCAAGGTTTTTAACTGTTGTAACCTTGCCTTCAGTATCAATGCCAACCATCATTTTTACAACGTCACCATAGCCAACCTCACCTGTTGCGGTGATTGCATAGCCGATTACGTTGCCGTCAGCATCATAGGCTGCTGCGTAAGTAGCTGAGTTTTCGTCATCAGCAGTCTGCTCATCATCAAAGCTTACTGCATCAGCCATAACAGCCTGCATAGCCTCCTGCTGATTTTTCTTATTTATCTCCTCAATTTTAGGAGCGGTTACTTTGTTTGTAACACCAAGAAGGGCTGCTGCAACAAAGCAGATTATGAAAAGTACTATGGTAGGTACTGCAAATTCTTTAATCTTACTCATGCCTTTGCTGCCTCCTTCTTTGCTTTCTTTTCCTCTTTAGTTTCCTTAGGAGTACCGAAGGGCTTGGGAGTAGTAAATCTCTCAATAAGAGGAACAAGTACATTCATAAGAGCGATGGAGTATGAAACGCCCTCGGGAAGTGAGCCGAAAAGTCTGATAAGGCAGGTGAAAAGACCACAGCCTATTGCAAAGATGTACTTACCCTTTGTGGTAATGGGGCTTGTGGTGTAGTCAGTTGCCATAAAGATTGCACCGAGGAAAAGACCGCCTGAGAGAAGCTGATTTACTGTGAAGGTAACAGCCTCACCCTTAACAAGACCTGCAATAAACATAACTACTGCAACTGTGCCGATGTATGTAAGGGGAATAATAGGTCTTATAACCTTGCGTACAAGTAAGTAAATAAAGCCGATAACAAGTGCTATAATGCAGGTTTCACCCAATGAACCGCCTCTTAAACCAAGAAGCATATCGGTAATTGAGGGGAATTCGCCTGATGCAAGAGGTGTAGCGGATGTAACTGCATCAAAGGTCATAAAGCCCTGCTTGGGTGTGGGCCATGAGGTCATTGGTGTGGAGTAGGAAAGAAGCATAAAAATTCTGCCGCCGATAGCGGGGTTAATAAAGTTCTGACCTATACCACCGAAGCACTGCTTTATAATTACAATTGCAAAAATGTCACCTGTCATAACCATCCAGAGAGGGATATTTGAGGGTACATTAAATGCAAGAAGCATACCTGTAACAACAGCACTTAAATCCTGAATTGTGTTGTTTCTCTTCAGAATCTTTCTCATTACAAACTCGGCTACAACGCAGGTTGCAACAGAAACTGCTGTAACAAGAAGGGCTCTTAAACCAAATATAATTGCAGAGGCAATAAGAGCAGGGATAAGGGCAATAACAACATCCAGCATAATATTCTGGGTGGTCTGCCTTGAGCGTGCATGGGGTGATGCACTAACGTGAAGCATTTTACCGTTTATCATTTCTTAGCTGCCTCCTCTCTTAATAATGCTTTTGCCATTCTCATGTGCTGTACAAGGGGCTTACCTGCAGGGCAGTTAAATGCGCAGGAGCCACACTCCATACATACCATAACGCCGATACGGTTAAGGGCTGCTGTATCCTTAGCCTTGGTTGCTCTTACAATATTTGTAGGAGTAAGGCTTAATGGGCAGGCCTCAGCGCACTTGCCGCAGCGGATACAATCAGTTTCTTTCTTGATAACTGCATCCTTCTCTGCAAAAGCAAGTATAGCGTTATTCTGCTTAAGAATGGGGAAATCAGTACCGATAATGGAAAGACCCATCATAGGACCGCCTGTAATAAGCTTGCAGGGCTCCTCTTTGAAGCCACCACAGAAATCTATGATTTCGCCGATGTTTGTACCGATAGGTACTCTTACATTCTTAGGCTCTTTAATAGCTGAGCCATCTACTGTAAGTGAGCGGCTTACTAATGGTTTACCTGTTTTGATGTATCTTGAAATGAAGGCTACTGAAGCTACATTCATAACTACACAGCCTACATCTGCAGGAAGCTTGCCGGGAGGCACCTGTCTGCCGGTAGCGGACTGTACCATCATTTTTTCAGCACCCTGAGGATACTTTGACTCAAGCACCATAAGCTTAACCTCGTCGTTAACGTCAACCTCATGGTCAGCAATTCTCTGAAGCACCTTAAATGCCTCAGGCTTATTATCCTCTGCAGCAATTACAACCTTCTTAAAGCCAAGTAAATCCTTGAGCATATATACTGCAGAAAGGATATCCCAGCTGTTATCAAGGCACTCACGGTAGTCTACAGTAATGTAGGGCTCGCACTCTGCTGCATTGATAACAAGGGTATCTATGCCCTTATCCTGTGGGAAGTTAAGCTTAACGTGTGTGGGGAAGCCTGCACCGCCAAGACCTACAAGACCGCTCTCACGCACTGCCTTAACTAAATCCTCACGGGTTTCAACAACAGGTGGCTTAATGCCTTCCCAAAGTCTCATTTCACCATCAGATTCAATGGTAACTGCCTTGCACATAGTGCCGTTAGGCATTTTGATATCGCCTACTGCGGTAACCTTACCTGAAACAGATGCATGAATTGGTGCAGATACAAACTTATCGGAATCGCCGATAACCTGACCTACTGCAACCTCATCACCAACCTTTACGGTAGGCTCACAGGGTGCGCCAATGTGCATTGCCATAGGAATTGTTACCTTTGCAGGTGTGGGTATTCTGACAACTTCAAGATCAGCTGTGTTTTTGTGATGCTCTACTGCAACACCGCCTCTGACCTTTTTAACTGCTGTCAGCACGCCGTTAGGAATTTTTTTCATCCATATTCCTCCTATTCAACAAACTTAAAAAAGTATTTTTTCTGTTTCTCAAGGGCAGGTAAAACTGCCTTGAATATAACACCCGTTACAACACCTGTAATAAGACCGAATATTGCAAGGGCGGGGGCGTAGTAAAAGGTTTTTGATGACCCCGTTATAAATACAGATACCAGAAGCTGACCTGCATTATGGCAGAGGGCACCAATTACGGATATACCAATAAGCCCCAGTATTTTATCTGCATATTTCAGCAGCAAATACATAACCAATGTGGAAACTATACCACCTGCAAAGCTCATTGCACCAGCTGTTACGCCTCTTGTAGCAAAGGCAAAAAGAGCCTTGATAAGTGTAATCACAACAGCCCACGGCAAGCCTAAGCTACCTGCTGCAAACATTGTGATAATATTGGAAAAGCCCGGCTTTGCCCCAGGTGGCATAAAGGGAAAAGCGGGTATGAAATTTTCAATAAAGCCAAGCGCCAGCGCCTGAGCGCAGAGTATGGCAGCAAGGGCTGTTTTATATGTTAAATTCTTTTTCATATCAGTAGGTCAGGGCATCTAAATCTGAGCCTAATATGGTTACTATGGTTTTTGCAGGCAGGCAAACGGCTGTGTCGCCTTTGTGCTTAAGCTTGCCTGATTTTACGCAGACCTTATCGGGACAATCTGACTTTTCAAACCATATCTGCCCATTCTCTGCCATAATAACAACCTGAGGGTCTGTATCTAAAATATATCTGCTTTGCTCTTTTGCTGCGGATAAATCCACAGTTTCATAAAGCCTTCCCCCTACGGTAATCTCTGCAATCAGCTTTTCCTCTTTGCTGTTATAATTTTTAAGAAGCAAAAAGCCTGCTGCTGCAATAATAATTACCGCAACGATTATAAGGTCGGCCTTTCTCACAAGTTTAAGACTCATAATCAGCCTTCAATTCATATTTATTATTGGTAATTTCAAGCTTACCACGAAGACCATCAGTTACAATAACTGTGCCATCTTTAAGAATGAAAACGCCTTCACACTCATAGCTTTGTAAAAGAAGCTGACCATCCTCACTGCCTAAAACAAAACAGGCGGTAGAGAGGGCATCTGAAAGGGTGCCATCCTTTGAAACTACTGTAACACTTACAAGGTCACTATCTGAGGGGTAACCTGTTTTCGGGTCAAGAATGTGGTGGTATCTTACCCCATCCTTTTCAAAATATCTTTCGTAATTACCTGATGTAGAAACACAGCATTCATTCACTTTAAGCTTTGCCATGCTGCCTGCACTGTTTTCAGGGTCTGCAATACCTACGGTAAATTCGCCCTCACCATAAAGCAGAATACTGCCCCCGAGGCTGATTACAGCTCGCTGAGTTTTACTGCCCTGAAGGTATTCCTCTTTTATCTTATCAAGAGCCATTCCCTTACCTGCAGAGCCAAGGTCAATCTCCACCCCTTCAGCAAAGGTTACATCACCATTTGTGTAGGCTAATGTGCCGGCGCCTGACGAAGCAAGAATTTTATCTATTTCTTCTTTTTCGGGGATTTTTTCGTTACCTGTGCCAAAGCCCCATAAATCACTTAAATTGCCAAGAGTAAAATCATAAGCACCAAGGCTTACCTGATAAACGCTTAAAAGCTTCATAAGTGGAGCGTAAAGCTGACTTGTTTCGGGGCATTTATGCTCTTTGTTTATTTTTGAAATTTCAGAGCTTTCTGAATGCCTTGAAATCACATTGAAATCATAATCCACTACAAAATCATTTATGGCAGTGATTACATCGTAGCTGTCGTCACCTGTAACCTTGAGGGTAACCATTGTATCCATAGCGGAGAATGTAAGCACCTGCTCACCCTTTGGCTTGCTGTCACATCCGCAAAGGCTGATAAGAGCAGCAATTAAAAACACGCTTATTGCAATATGTAATTTTTTGCTGACTTTTACCATTATGGGCGCTCACTATTCCATTATAATTATTATATTATATAATATTACAATTCAGTATTTTTTGCAACATAGCAAGGCAAATTACTTGTTGATTTTTATGTAAAAAAATATATAATAAAACTATGCACAATGCACAGTACATTTACAAAAGAGGTGCAAAAATGACCTATAATGTTTATATGCCCACAAGGGTAATTTCAGGCAATAATGCCGTTACCGAAAATTCCTCAGAGTTTAAAGCCCTCGGCACAAAGGCACTTATCATAACAAGCAAAAGCGGTGCGGAAAAATCAGGCGCACTTGCAGATGTAAAGGCTGCCCTTGAAAAAGAAAATATTGCTTATGATATATTTAACGAAATAGGCGAAAACCCCCTTATATCTACCTGCCACAAAGCAGGCGTAAAAGCAAGGGAATGCAATGCAGATTTCCTTATTGGTATTGGTGGTGGCTCCCCTCAGGATGCCTCAAAGGCAATAGCAATTTATGCTGCAAATAAGAGCCTTGCTCCCCTTGATATTTACAAAAGAGAATATGACAATGCTCCCCTGCCCCTTGCCCTTGTCGGCACTACCGCAGGCACTGGCAGTGAGGTTACCTCCGTTGCAGTTTTAACTAATGACGAAACAGGAATTAAAAAAAGTATAAAGGGTGCTGATTGCTACGCAAAGGTCAGCTTTTGCGACCCGAAATATACTTATTCTCTGCCCATTAAATCAACAGTATCAACCGCTCTTGACGCCTTTGCTCACGCTTATGAAGGCTTCTTCACTACAAAGTGTGAGGGTGTTGAAAGGCTTTTTGCTGAGAAGGCAATACCCATGCTTTATAAGTGCATTAAGGCTATGAGTGAGGGCAAGGAAATTACCACAGAAATGCGTGAGGATTTATACTACGGCTCAATCTACGCAGGTCTTACAATAAACACCTGCGGCACTGCATTTCCCCATCCTCTCGGCTATGTGCTTACTGAAAACTATGGTGTGCCTCACGGCACTGCCTGTGCAGCATTTGCAGGATATTTCCTTGACAGATGCGCACACTTCAGCCCCGAAAAAGCTAAGGCATTTGAAGAAATGACAGACAGCATAGAAAACGTAAAAGCAGTTATTGCTTCCCTTGTAGATTTAAGCAATATTTCCATAAGCCCCGAGGAAGCTAAAGCTTACGCTGAAAGGTGGTCAAAGGCTATCCCCGGCAACTTTACCGCTTCCCCCGGCTCACTTACAAAAGAAGAAGCAGAGAAAATGCTTGTAATAAATAATTGAGGTGATAATATGAAACCAATAGCAGGAAAAGACGGCAACATCTACTTAGAGTACAAAGACAGAACAGGTGACGAATCAGTAGTTTACTTTACAAAGGATTTATCCCCTGAGGGTCTTCGCAAAATATACGCAAAAGTAAATAACGGCATTGAAGGTAAAATTGCAGTTAAGCTTCATACAGGTGAAAAGAATGGTCCTAACATTATCCCCCGCCCCTGGGTTAAAGAGCTTATTGAGAAAGATATACCTGACGCAACAATAGTAGAAACAAACACCTACTATGAGGGTGACAGATACACTACCGAGCAGCACCGTGAAACTCTTGAGGTAAATGGCTGGAATTTTGCCCCCGTTGATATTATGGATGAGGAAGGCACAAAAATGCTTCCCATAAAAAACGGCAAATGGTTTGAGGCTATGTCCGTAGGTGACCATATTACAAACTACGATTCTCTTATTGCACTTACCCATTTCAAGGGTCATACAATGGGCGGTTTCGGCGGCTCAAATAAAAACCTTGGTATAGGCTGCGCAGACGGCAGAATAGGCAAGGCTATGATACACACCATTGAGGGCTCAGACAATATGTGGAGCATTGCTCAGGAAGAATTTATGGAGCGAATGACAGAATCCACAAAGAGCGTTGTTGACTACTTCGGCGAGCATATCACATACATAAACGTTATGAGAAATATGTCCGTTTCCTGTGACTGTGAGGGATGTGCTGCAGCGCCTGTTGTAACACCCAATGTAGGCATACTTGCAAGTAAAGATATACTTGCCCTTGACCAGGCATGTGTTGATATAGTTTACGCAATGCAGGAGCATGAGCATCACGACCTTGTTGAAAGAATGGAAACCCGCCACGGTCTTCGTCAGCTTACATATATGAAAGAGCTTAAAATGGGCAACGATAAATATAAGCTCATTGATGTAGATACAAACGAAGAAATTGACTTAGCCTTTGCTGTAAAAGACTTAAAACCATTTGAGGCATAAACA
>JAKSQR010000030.1 GCA_024404065.1 Clostridia bacterium
CATAATAATAAAAACTTTCCCTTAATCACATGGCGGCAGGCAGACTGTGGCGCACATGACTGTCCGCTTAATGCTGCTCGGTTCACCCGCCTGACATGGTTCACAGTGTCCTGTCGCACAGGACCCACACGCCACATGATTAAAGAAAAGTTCTTTAACAGAGCTTATTATAATATATAATATATCTAATATCAAGTATTTTTTTAATTTGGTTTCAAAAATAAAATAATGTAACTCACTCCCCTGCTATATTTTCAATTGCACTTATGCAGGCGTTATGATAATATTTATTTATGAGGTGATTTTATGACCGAAAGAATTTATGATAACAATGCCTATATATCTGAATTTAAGGCTGAAATAATATCCTGCGTCAGCAATGGTAAAAACTTTGAAGTGCAGCTTAATAAAACTGCGTTTTTCCCCGAAGGTGGAGGGCAGCCTGGTGATAAAGGCAAAATCGGAAATGCAAGTGTGCTGGATACCATTGAGCGTGGGGGCGAAATAATACACATCTGCGATAGTGAGGTAAATGGTGAAGTAAACTGTGAGCTTAACTGGAATTTGCGTTTTTCAAATATGCAGCAGCATAGTGGTGAGCATATTTTCTCAGGCTTCACTCATAAGCTGACAGGCTTTGACAATGTAGGCTTTCACATGGGTGAAAATGAAGTAACCATTGATTTTAATGGTTATATAAGCCCTGAAACCCTTGCAGAGATTGAAAGACTTACCAATATCGCAATATGCGAAAATAGAAAAATAAATATTATCTACCCTACCCGTGATGAGCTTAAAAATTACAATTACCGCAGCAAAAAAGAAATTGAGGGTCAGGTAAGGCTTGTTGAAATTGAAGGTGCAGACCTTTGTGCCTGCTGTGGCACTCATGTTAAGCTTACAGGTGAGGTTGGTCTTGTAAAAGTAATAAGCAGTATGAACTATAAGCAGGGCGTACGCATTACTCTGAGAATAGGCTACAAAGCACTTGAGGATTATAACGAGAAAAACAAAAGTGTACTTGCTATTTCAAATTCACTTAAAGCAAAGGCAAACGAGGTTTACGAAGCAGTAGAAAAATTAAAGGATAAGCTTAACGAAACCCACAATGAGCTTAATAGCATTAAGAAAGAATTATTCATAGCAAAGTGCGAAAACGTAGACGAAGCAAAGCCTTACGTATTTTATAGCAGCAGCTCTGCAGATGATGCCCGCACCCTTGCAGATATATTAGCTGATAAGTTAAAAATTGCTTATGCCTTCAGCGGTGATGACAGTAACGGCTACAAATATGCAATAGTAAGCAGAACTGAAGACCTGAGAGAAACAGGCAAAGCACTGAATGCCGCACTTAACGGCAGAGGCGGCGGAAAGCCTGAGTGCATTATGGGCACAGTAAATGCCACAAAATCAGAAATAGAAAAATACTTTGAATAAGCGTATCAGGTAAATCAAATGCTCCCTTTTCAAAATGAAAGGGAGCATTTTTTCATATTATTTTGGTGAAATAACACCGTTATCATCAATCTTTACACCGTTGATTGTGGGATAGCTTTCAATTAAATTATACACCTTTCTTTGCTCAGCAGGGTCTGTAAGCATTGAGGTTTCTCTGTAATACTGTGTGCCTGCCACAAAAATAGGTTTAATCCCCTCTTCGCTTATTTCAAGTTTAAGCAGGCCTGTATAAAGATTTCTTGCATTAAACCAGAAATTGCCAAGTGAGTATGCTATAAATGAGCCTTTATAGTAATCCATACCCTGAAGGCAATGGGAGTGATTGCCGATTACTGCGTCTGCGCCTGCATCTACCCAAAGGCGGGAGTTTTCCCTCTGACCTGCTGAAAGCTCTGTCATATTTTCAAAGCCCCAATGAGGGTAAACTATAACATAGTCGCTCTCTGCTTTTGCCTTGCGGATAGTATCTGCAACCTTCTCAGCGCCATCATAATAAGAGCCGCAAATACCGGGCTTATCCTCTGTGGCTACGGGAGTTTTTATAGGTGATTCAACACCTGAGCAGGCAATGTATGCAACCCTGTAACCGTTGATAATAAAGAACTTTGCAGCATTTGCTTCCTCTGCATTCATACCTGCACCAACATACTCAATATCAGCACCCTCAAGTGTTGAAAGGGTATCCACAAAAGAGTCATAGCCATAGTCGTAGGTATGGTTATTTGCAAGTGAAACTATATCTACACCCATGTCGTTAAGGTAATGCACATACTCAGGCTTTGCCCTGAAGGTATATTTTTTATCAGGTGTAGGTGAGCCTCTGTCCGTATAGGTAAATTCGTTATTTATGAGCATAATATCAGCATTTTTCATTTCATTCTGATAATTCTCATCTATGCAATCCAGCACAAGATTAGGCTTTGTTAAGGCATGCACCATAACATAGTAGGAGGTTTCATCAAAGTTTATATCCCCCGTAAAGCCAAGCACAAAGCTGTTTTTGCCGTTATTACCCATATCACGGCTGTTTGTGTTACCACCGAATTTATCAATAAATGCACTTACTGAGTAGCCTGTAAGCTGATGAAATGCGCTGCGGCTTATCTCCCCTTTTTCAGCATTTGACTGAAGAAGCTGAAGGGTTTCTTCGCTAAGCTCTGCATTTTTAAGCATTTCTTCAGTAATACTTTTACCCTGAGATTCAGTAAGGACTTCAGCTAATGAGCTGTAATCAAACTTACTGTTATGCTTTTTAGTACTTATCTGCTTTTTTGTTTCTGTAGTTGCCTGAATATTATCGGTAGCAGGCACTAATTTTACTCTGTTTCTGAAAAAGGCAGAGACAGATGCAGAAAGCACAACTATTGCAATAAGTATAATACAAAATGTTATAGATTTCTTATTACTGTTACTCAATTCAATTTCCCCGTTTTTCCTTACTGCTCAAGGGCTGACAGTGCTTTTACTATTGCTGCTAAATCGTCCTTATCATAGAATGCAAGCTCAAGCACACCGCTCTCTTTTTTGCCGCTTGTTACTACCTTTGCTTTTCTGCCAAGGGAGTTATTAAGGGCAATTTCAACCTCATCAAAGTAGCTTATGCGCTTTGATTTTGTGGCAGTTTTCTCTTTCTTTTCTGCTGAGAGATTCTTAACAAGCTTCTCAGCCTCTCTTACTGAAAGACCCTTTTCAACTATAAGCTTTGCTGCTGCAATGATTTTTGATTTATCCTCAAGACCTGCAAGTGCCTTTGCGTGACCTGCGGAAAGCTGATTTGCCTTAATCATTTCAAGCACTTCCTTAGGAAGCTTAAGTAATCTTAAAGCATTTGCTACAGCGGGTCTTGATTTGCCTACCTTTTTAGCAGCCTCTTCCTGAGTTAAACCAAACTGTTTTATTAAATCATTAAAGCCGTTAGCCTCTTCAACAGGGTTAAGGTTTTCTCTCTGTAAATTCTCAATAAGTGAGATTACGGCTGCCTCTTCATCTGAAAGGCTCTTTATAACAACAGGCACCTCTGTAAGACCTGCCATGCGTGATGCTCTGTATCTTCTTTCACCGGCAATAAGCTGATAGCTGCCGTTAGGAAGAGGTCTTACAAGTAAGGGCTGAAGTACGCCATGCTCTGCAATTGAATCTGCAAGCTCTGCAAGGGGCTCATCATCAAACTGTTTACGAGCCTGGTCCTTATTAGGAATAATATCATTAAGCTTAAGTGTTACTGCATTGCTCTCCTCTACGGAGTTATCCATAAGAAGCATATCAAGGCCTCTGCCGAGACCGCCTTTTTTAGGTGCCATTATTTCTTAGCCTTCTTTCCGTTTTGTTTTAATACCTCGTCTGCAAAGTCGCCATAAGCCTTTGCTCCCTTTGAATGCTTATCATAATATAATACGGGCTGACCGAAGGATGGAGCCTCTGAAAGCCTTACATTCCTTGGTATAAATGTCTTGTATACCTTTTTGGGGAAGCATTTTTTAACCTCATCCACAACCTGTTGTGTTAAGTTAAGTCTGCCATCATACATAGTGAGGAGTACGCCCTCAATTTCAATATAAGGATTATATAATCTTTTAACTGTGCGTACAGTGGCAATAAGCTGTGATAAGCCCTCAAGTGCATAGAACTCACACTGAATGGGAACTATAAGGCTATCTGCTGCACAAAGGCCGTTAAGTGTAATAAGGCCAAGGCTTGGTGGACAATCAAGTATAATAAAATCATAGTCATTATATACCATAGCAAGGGCGTCTTTAAGCCTTAATCCCCTGTTATCCATATCAGCAAGCTCAATCTCTGCACCTGCTAAATCCATAGATGATGGTATTACATCAACATTCTTAAACTCTGTTTTTATGATTGCATCCTTTGCTGTGCATCCGCCTGCAAGGATTTCATAGCTGTTTTTATCAAGGCCTTTTTTGTTTATGCCCATACCACTGGTTGAGTTACCCTGTGGGTCTATATCTACAAGTAGTGTTTTATAGCCCTTATCGCCTAAAGATGCAGTAAGGTTAACGGCTGTTGTAGTTTTACCTACACCGCCCTTCTGGTTAACTATTGCAATATTTTTTGCCATAATTTCTCTCCTGATTAGATTTTTTGATAGTATAACACCCATATTTAATATTGTAAAGAGTTATTTTTTAGTGTTCCACGTGAAACAATGCAGATTTAATGCTGAATTTATGTTCCACGTGAAACATTCCGTATATAATTATATTATATTACATTCTATTATATGCTTTGTTGTGCGTCTTATTTGCTGTCAGAATCTGCTCTGAATGTAAAAAAAGAGGAGCAACGCTCCCCTTTTGGATTATCTTATTTTGTAATATCAAAGTGGCTTGGATTTAATCTTGCCTGACTGCCTTGGATATTTTGCAGGTGTATTACTTACCTTTTCTATTATAATCAGTGTCCTTTCACCGTCTGTAAGGTTAAAATCTATTTTCTCAGTTATCGTGCCACCAAGTGTTTTGATTGATGTGTAAGCCTGCTTTATCTCTTCCTCAGCAAGTGCGCTCTTCATAGCTACAAACTTACCACCAACTTTAACGAATGGTAAACAGTATTCGCAAAGCACATTAAGTGAAGCAACTGCCCTTGAAAGCACAAAATCATATTGCTCTCTGTAATCTGTATCCTGCCCTGCTTCCTCAGCCCTTGCATGCAGCACCTCTGCCTTAAGCCCTAATGCCTCTATGCTTTCTGCCACAAAGCCAAGCTTTTTTGCAGTGGAATCAAGCAGAGTAAGATTTATATCAGGTCTTGCTATAAGAAGCGGCACGCCGGGAAAGCCTGCGCCACATCCTAAATCCATTACCTTTGAGTTATCTGGTATATCTACTTTTAGTATGCTAAGGCTGTCTGCAAAGTGCTTGACCGCAATGCCATCCTCATCAAGTATCCTTGTAAGGTTCATTACCTTGTTCTTTTCAATAAGCATCTGAGCAAACTTATCAAGAGCCTCTGTTTTATCATCAGAAACAGAAACACCTATATTATTCAGGTTTTCAAGAAATAACTCTTTATTAAAGGTCATTTTCTTTATTCCTTTCAAGGTAGATTAAAAGTACGGAAATATCTGCGGGTGAAACGCCGCTGATACGTGAAGCCTGACCTACAGTTTCAGGTCTTATTTTATTAAGCTTTTCAATAGCCTCAAGGCGAAGACCTGTAATATCATCATAATTGATATTCTCAGGCAAAACCTTAACCTCAAGCCTTTTAAGCTCCTGAATCTGAGCAAGCTGACGCTTTATATAGCCCTCATACTTTATATCAATCTCAACCTGCTCAAAGATTTCATAAGGATAGTCAGGTCTTTCAGTATCAAAGGGCTCAAGTAAATCATAGGTAACATTTGGTCTTTTAAGAAGCTCTGCCATTTTACAGCCTTTTTCAAGAGGTACTGTTCCACGTGAAACAAGAGCTTCATCAAGCTCGGGAGTTTTCTTTATTGAGAGAGCCTGAACACGCTCACGCTCTTTTTCAATCAGCTGAAGCTTCTGCTGATAAAGCTGATATCTTTCTTCGCTTATAAGACCTGCTTTGTAGCCGTAATCAGTAAGTCGGCGGTCAGCATTATCCTGACGAAGAATGAGCCTGTATTCAGAACGGCTTGTCATCATTCTGTATGGGTCGCTGCAGCCCTTTGTAGTAAGGTCATCAATAAGGGTGCCTATGTAAGATGTTGTTCTGTCTAAAATCATAGGCTCTTTGCCTTTAACCTTAAGGGCGGCGTTTACACCTGCTACAAGACCCTGAGCAGCAGCCTCCTCATATCCGCTGGAGCCGTTAAACTGACCTGCACCATAGAGTCCCTCATAGTTTTTGAACTCAAGTGTCTGACGGAGTGAGAGGGGGTCAACACAGTCATATTCAATAGCGTAGGCTGTGCGTAAAAACTCAGCATTTTCAAGGCCTGGGATACTGTGAACTATTTTAAGCTGTATATCCTCAGGCAATGAGGATGAAAGACCCTGAAGGTACATTTCATCTGTGTTGTAGCCGCAGGGCTCAACGAATATCTGATGTCTCTCTTTCTCAGAGAAACGAACAATTTTATCCTCTATACTGGGGCAATATCTTGGACCTACACCTTCAATTTTACCTGAGTAAAGAGGGGAGCGGTGAAGGTTATCAAGTATTACCTTTTTTGTTTCTGCGCCTGTGTATGTAACATAGCAGGGCAGCTTGTTTTCTACTTCACATATTTCTAAAAAAGAAAAATGAACAATTCTGTCATCACCATACTGTGGCTCAAGGTTTTCAATATCCACACTGCGTTTATTAACACGCGGGGGAGTGCCTGTTTTGAATCTGCGGGTAGGCACACCTATTCTTTTAAGAGCCTTTGCAAGGTCTGTTGCAGGGAACATGCCATCAGGACCGCTCTCGTATGAGATGTCACCTATATATACCTTACCTGCAAGAAATGTGCCGGTTGCAAGTATTACGGCTTTTGCCCTGTGAATTGCCTCAAGGCGGGTAGTAAGCACCCACTCGTCGCCGTCTTTTTCTATATCTGTAATTTCAGCCTGCCTCAGGTAAAGATTCTCTTGTTTTTCAAGGGTTTTCTTCATATATTCTGAGTAAGCACGCCTGTCAATCTGCGCCCTTAATGAGTGTACGGCAGGACCTTTGCCAAGGTTAAGCATACGGCTCTGCAGAGTGTTTAAGTCCGCAGCTTTGCCCATTTCACCGCCAAGAGCGTCAATCTCTCTTACAAGATGTCCCTTTGATGTGCCGCCGATTGATGGATTACAGGGCATATTGCCAACCCAGTCAAGATTAACGGTAAATACTGCAGTTTTACAGCCAAGGCGTGCGGCAGCAAGCCCCGCCTCAATACCAGCGTGACCTGCACCAATTACGGCTATATCAAAATTTTCTCCGTTATACTTCATAAGTGTTTACACAAGTTTCCTTTATCTTATCTCTTAATGCGATAAAGTCATCAAGAGCCAATGGTTTATTATTTGGATTTCTTAAAAGTGCGGCAGGGTGGAAGGTGCCCATAAATAATATGCCACCTTTTTCAATAAACTGACCGTGCTGCTGAGTAACCTTAAAATCCTTGCCTATAAGCCTTTGTGCAGAAATTCTGCCAAGGCATACTATAATTTTAGGCCTCATAAGTCTTGTCTGCTCTCTGAGCCATTCAATGCAGCAATCCATCTCCTTATCAGAGGGGTCTCTGTTTTCGGGGGGTCTGCATTTTACCATATTGGCAATATAAATGTTTTTATCTCTGTATAAGTCAATATATTCAAGGTATTTATCAAGAAGCTGTCCGCTTCTGCCTACAAAGGGCTTGCCCTGCATATCTTCATTAGCGCCGGGGCCTTCGCCTACAAAGAGCACCTCGGCATTCTCATTGCCTACACCAAAAACCAGGTTTGTTCTTGTATTGCAAAGGTCACATCTGTGACAGTTGTAACAGTCTTTTTTAAGGGATTCCCAATCGCTATACATTATTTCGCCCTCTTTCCTGAAATTTCCAGTGATTTTGCGGAGTCTGATTTAATCTGCGCACCAAGTGCATCAAGGGAATCAAACTTCATTTCGCCTCTTATATATTCAAGTAATTTTACTTCTATGATTCTGCCGTATAAATCCCCATTAAAGCCCATAATATTTGTTTCGCTGTTTATACCTTCACACTCAAATGAGGGGCGAAGACCTATATTTGTAACTGAGGGGTATTCTTTACCGTCAACTACAGTAACTGAGGCATATACGCCGTTTTGAGGCACTGTGAAGCCATCAGGAAAATACTGATTTATTGTGGGGTAACCCATAAGGCGACCTCTTTCGAAGCCATGCACAACCTCACTGCGGTAACAGAATTCATAGCCAAGCATTTCGTTAGCCTCAGGTATATTGCCATTCTTAATTGCCTCACGAATGCGGGTTGAGCTGATAAGCTCATTTTTATAGGTAACGTCGGGGCAGATTTTGCACTCTGTGCCGACTTTTTCACACAGGGTGTGAATAACTTCTGATGTGCCGGCACCATTTTTGCCGAATCTGTAGTTTTTACCACAGCAAACTGCCTTTGCATTAAGCTTTTCAATAAGAATATTATCAAAAAACTCCTCAGGGCTGAGATTTTTTATATCGTCAAATGAAATATACTCTGATTTAATGCCCATCTCACCAAGCATTTCGGCTCTGATTTCGTTTTGCAGAATTTCATCGGGAGCCTTGCCCACAAGGGAAAGCAGGGGATGGGAATCAAATAACAGTATAACAGGAATAAGCCCACGCTCTTTATAAGAAAGAGCGCAGGTGATTACTTCTTTATGACCTTTATGTAAACCGTCAAAGCTGCCGAGGGCAACTGCGGTTGCGGGCTTATTCTGTACCATTTGCGTTAATTATTTATGCTTAAACTGCTGCTTCATTCTCTGCTCTTTTGAGAGAATACGCTTACGAAGACGAAGTGAAACGGGTGTAACCTCAAGAAGCTCATCATCCTTAATGAACTCCATGCACTGCTCAAGGCTTAAATTGCTGGGGGGAACGAGCCTTAAAGCATCATCTGAGCCTGATGCACGGGTATTGGTAAGGTGCTTAAGCTTACAAACGTTACAGGTAACGTCCTCATTCTTTGCACATTCGCCTATAATCATACCTTCATATACATCAACACCTGCACCGATGAAAAGACGACCTCTGTCCTGTGTGTTGAAAAGACCGTAGGCACTTGATACGCCTGTTTCGTGAACGATAATTGAGCCACGTTCTCTGGTCTGAATATCACCCTTGAAGGGCTGATAGCCATCGAAGAGCTGATTCATAATACCGTTACCGTTTGTATCGGTAAGGAACTCTGAGCGGTAGCCGATAAGTCCTCTTGAAGGAATCTTAAACTCAAGGTGAGTGGAGCCGCCTTCACGGGCACCCATATTTATAAGCTCAGCTTTTCTGCCGCCTAATTTTTCAATAACTGCAC
The DNA here is from genome assembly GCA_024404065.1 of Clostridia bacterium. GTDB lineage: Bacteria > Bacillota > Clostridia > Oscillospirales > Acutalibacteraceae > CAG-177. Next base: position 9,422 of record JAKSQR010000030.1, read on the forward strand.
CTACATACTGCTCGGGAACCTCAACAATGAGAAGCTCCATAGGCTCGTGGAGAACGCCATCAATCTCTTTAAGAATTACCTTAGGTCTTGAAACCTGGAATTCATAGCCCTGACGGCGCATAGTTTCAATAAGAATTGAAAGGTGAAGCTCACCACGACCGCTTACCTTGAAGGTATCGGTAGAGTCTGTTTCCTCAACTCTCATACTAACGTTAGTTTCAACCTCTTTGAAAAGGCGGTCACGGATGTTACGTGATGTAACAAACTTACCCTCTTTACCTGCAAATGGGCTGTCATTAACGATAAAGTTCATTGAAATTGTGGGCTCATCAATCTTGATGAAGGGGAGTGGGTCAATATTTTCGGGGTCGCAGAGTGTTTCACCGATATTTATGTCGGTAATACCTGAAACGCAGATGATGTCGCCTGCTTCAGCTTCTTCGCACTCAACTCTGTTAAGGCCTTCAAACTGATAAAGGCGGGAAACCTTAACATTCTGGGTAGTGCCGTCAGCTTTGCAGAGTACAGCGCTCTGATTACGCTTAACACGACCTCTCTCAATACGGCCTACACCGATTCTGCCTACATAGTCATCATAGTCAAGTGATGAGAAAAGGCACTGAAGAGGACCTTCAGGGTCACCGCCGGGAGCCTCCATGTGCTCAAGGATAGCATCAAAGAGGGGCTGCATATCGCCCTCACGTACACTTGAATCAAGGCTTGAGTAGCCATCACGTGCACTTGCGTATACAACGGGGAATTCAAGCTGGTCTTCGTCTGCACCAAGGTCAATAAAGAGGTCAAGAACCTCATCTACAACCTCATCGGGGCGTGCATTAGGTCTGTCAATCTTATTGATAACAACAAGTACCTTCTTTTTAAGGTTAAGTGCCTTTTTAAGAACGAATCTTGTCTGTGGCATACAGCCTTCAAAAGCGTCTACAAGCAGAAGAACGCCGTCAACCATCATAAGGATACGCTCAACTTCACCGCCGAAGTCTGCGTGACCCGGGGTATCAACTACGTTGATTTTAGTACCCTTATAGTGGATAGATGTGTTTTTGGAAAGGATTGTAATGCCTCTCTCACGCTCAAGGTCGTTAGAGTCCATAACTCTTTCGGCAACGGCTTCATTCTCACGGAATGTACCGCTCTGCTTAAGCATTTCGTCAACCAGTGTGGTTTTACCATGGTCAACGTGAGCAATAATTGCAATGTTTCTTAAATCTTTTGCCATTGGGATTTTCTTCTTTCTCTTTCAGAATTTGAAATTATATCAATACCGTTAAGGTAAATTTTAACCTGATTATTCGCTGATTTCAGCATTTGCTCTCTCAGCTCTCTTTGCTTCAAGGTCAGCAATCATCTTATCCTTCTCTTTACCGCTGATTTTATAGAAAAGCATTGGAATTGCACAGAGGAGAAGGCTTACGCCGGGTACAACTGAAACAAGTGAGAATACTGCGAAATTCTGAGCCTTTGTAAGCTCAGTAGCAGCTGTGATTACCTCAGATGAGAGCATCTTTGAGGGCTCAAAGCCGATAATCATATACATAAGAATGATACCGCAGGTTGAAAGGGCAGAGCCGATTTTATTTACAAAGCCCTGAATTGCGGAGCCGAGTCCGTTATCACGATAGCCTGTGGTAAGCTCAATATAGTCAAGGCAGTCGCAGATAAGTGCGCCTGTGATTACGTTGATAACGCCAAGAGGAATGCAGGAGATGATGATAAATGGAATACAAACGTAAAGGTTACCACCAAACCAGCCTGCAAGGGTAGTGCCTACGGAAGCGGCTGCACCTGCAAAACAGGTGGAAATAAGCAGCTTTTTGTAGTCAACCTTCTTCATAAGGTAGGGCATAAGCAGGGTAGAGCCGAACATACCTACAATAGCACAAACCTGGAAAATGGTTTTAACTGTGGAGATACTTGCCTGAATTGCCTCAAATCTTGCAGCCTCATCAAGTGTTGCAAGGTCAGGTCCGATATAGAAGGCATAACGGGCAACGTGGATAGCAGCTGCCTGTACCATATATCTGCCACTTGAAAGTACGCCCATGCAAAGCACAAGCATAAGGGGCTTACAGGTAAACACACGCTTAAGCTGGCTCTGCTCACCAGGCTTCTTTTTGCTGATGGGGGGTACAACTCTCTCTTTGATGTGGAAGTAAGAGTTGATGTACATTACTATGCCGATAGCAACTACTGCAACGCAGATGATAAGATATTTTTTCTTTTCAAATGCGATTTTATCGGATGTATCAATAATTTTAGTAAGTGTAAAGCCTGCAACAAGGAAGAATATTTCAGGAAGTGCAGAGCCGACACTGTTTATAATTTTTGTGAAGGAGATAACTGAGCCTCTCTCACGTGAGTCAGGTGTGATTACATTGGGAATACCCCAGAAGGGAACATCAGCCATAGTGTAGCTCATACCCCAGAGGATATATACCACTGCACTGAATACCATGAGCTTTCCTGTGGAAAGATTTGGGCTTATGTACATAAGTATGGTAAGCACTGCAATGGGGGCGGAAGCGTAAAGAATGTAAGGCTTCATTTTGCCTCGCTTGGTAGTGTGTCGGTCAACATACATACCCATAAGTGGGTCGTTGATAGCATCCCATACTCTTGCAAGGAGCATAAGAAGAAGCACAAATACAAGTGGAAGCTGAAGAACATTGATGTAATAGTCACTGATGTAGCTTGACATCATGGCATAAATCATACCCTGACCGCCTGCACCAAGAGCAAACATCCATAATTCCTTTTTGCCTACAAATTTTTTCTGTTCCATA